>DATMNV010000090.1:0-19695 GCA_035568535.1 Bradyrhizobium sp. | reverse complement strand
ATCTCGTGGAGTGCTGCTTCTCAAAACTCAAGCATTTCCGCCGCGTCGCAACCCGCTTCGAAAAGACAGCCCGAAATTACCGCGCCGTTGTAACTCTCGCAGCAATCATCCTGTGGATGCGCTAGTGTCCACACTACCTAGCGGGAGACGATCTCCCCTTGCCCGCCAATGGCAAATCCAAGATCGCGCGCGGCGAACCAATAACGCACGGCCAGCGCACCGACGAGACCGACCACCACGCCACCCACGACATCGCTCGGATGATGCGCGAGGATCACGAGGCGGCTTGCCGCGATCGCCAGCGCATAGATGAAAACCAGAATGCGCGCCTTCGGCCAGATCGCGGCGACGCCAAAGGCGAGCGCAAACGCCGTGACCGAATGCGCCGACGGAAAGCTGAAATAAGGCTCCGCGCCGTGGAAGGGCTGGAAATTGAACGGATCGGCCTTGCCGCCGACAAAGGGCCGGCCGCGGCCGACCACGTTCTTGATGATCTCGGCAAACGCGACCGGCAGCGCCACCGCGAAGAACAGGTATTCGACATGGCCCGCGAAGCGGAGCAGGCGGCCGCGCGCGGCGCCGTGCAGAAGTGGAAACGCGAGCGTCATCACAATCAACGCCGCCGCCAGCGCGGTCAGGACATAGCTGTCCTTGCCGAAATCGGTAATGGCGCGCGCCGGCCAGGCGCTGGGCGCCCCGCGCGGCGGCATCAGGCTGATCTCGGTCGCGTCAAAGCCGAACATCAGGGCCACAATCAGGGGCGCGCCGATCCCGATCAGCCACAAAGACTGCGCCCGCAAGCGACGGACCGCTTCCGCGCGATGCGGGGCGGTCGGCGGACGCACCAGCTGCGACGCCGAGCGGCCGATCAGGGCAACCAATTGCCTAGGGTAGTTCTGGGTTTCGCCGATGGCAGGCGGCGCGCTCATCACTCCGTGCCTTCGGAACGGAAGACCGAAATCGAGACCGCTCTGCCCCGCGAGATGTTGTAGCCCTCGATCCGGGTGGCGACGTTGTAGCGCAAGCCGATCGCCTCGGCCCGCTGCACGAAGGTGCGCTCGGAACGCTGCTCGACCAGGGCGAAGCGGCAGCTGCCCCCATTCAGGAAGTCCGCCGCGCCCGAGCCGTCCGTCAGCATGGTCGAGGTGTCGGTCATGAACACGAGGCTTGGCTCGTCGAAACCGGCCGAGGCCAGTCTCGGTTTGGCACAGACGGCGTAGCGCAGCGCACGCGCAATCTCGGCGCTCGGAAACAATGTGTTGAGTGACGGCAGCACCACGCCATAGACCGCAAAGGCCAGGAACATGGCGGCGACCACCGCGTTCAGCAGCGAGCGCTCGGCGCGGCTGTCTTCATAGAGCCACCACGCAAACAATCCGAGGATCATGGAGGCCGCGAGCAGTGGCCAGGCCAGGAACGCCGGCTGCCGCGTCAGCATGATGGCGCCGACCACGGCGAGGATCGCGGCCAGCGCGGGAACGGCGAACCACCAGGCCGCGCCCTTCGTCAACCATGAGCGCGACAGCACCCGCCGCTCCAATGCGCCCACGGTCAGGATCGCAATCGCTGGATAGAGCGGCAGCACGTAATGCGGCAGCTTGGTCAGCACCAGCTCGAACACGATCCAGGATGGCACCAGCCAGGCCAGGAGATATTGCGCACCGGGCTCGCGCCGTGCCCGCCAGATCGCAGGCACCGCCATGCCGGCGAGCGGCGCCCCGGGCCAGAAGGTGATCCAGAACAGCAGGAGATAGAGCCCGGGCGGCGCACCATGCGACTCCTGGGCGGCGAGCTTGCTCAGCATGTCGCCGCCGACGGAGTCGGTGAAGAAGGCGCCG
Organism: Bradyrhizobium sp.; assembly: GCA_035568535.1. Lineage (GTDB taxonomy): Bacteria > Pseudomonadota > Alphaproteobacteria > Rhizobiales > Xanthobacteraceae > Bradyrhizobium. The sequence goes on along the minus strand of DATMNV010000090.1, from coordinate 17,857 downwards.
CCGGCGCGCCAGTAGATCGCGATGAACCACGGCAGCACCAGTATCAGCGTCCACATCAGCCCCCACACCGGGCGCAGCCGCCACAGCCAGGAGGCGTTGCGGTCGAGGACGGCGAGCGTGACAATGGTGAGCCCGGCGAACATCAGGATCAGCGGTCCCTTGATCAGGATCCCGCCCGCGAGCGCGGTCCAGAAGATGATGGGCCAGCTCCAGGGCGGATGCTCGGGGTCCTCGCCGCGCTGCCAGGAGAGATAGACGCGCGCAAGCGCTCCCATTGCGGCGACCACGGTGAGCAGCAGCATCGCATCGGTCTTGGCGAGCCGCGCCTCGGCGCTGAGGAGCACACAGGAGCACATCATGAGCGCCGCGAACACCGCGCCGCGCCGCGTCACGAAGGCGAGCGCCGCCCAGTAGGTCAGGAGCACTGCGCCGACCGCGCCGATCAGCGAGGGAATACGGTAGACCCAGACGCGCACTTCGGCCTTCGGCAGGCCGAGCGCCTTCAGGCTCTCGACCGCCGCCGCCTGCATCCAGTAGATGCCGACCGGCTTTTTGTAGCGGACTTCGTCCTGGAAGCGGATGTCGACGAAATCGCCAGTCTCGACCATCTGCTTGGTCGCCTGCGCAAAGCGCGCCTCGTCGCGATCGACCGGCGGGATGGTGAAAAAGCCCGGCAGGAAAAACAGTGCGCCGCACACCAGGAGGAACGCAGCGCAGCGCGCGTGGCTCGCGGTGACAAAATCGATCATCCGGACCAGCCGATTGCCCGGATTGACCGGGTTTTTCGGCTCGCGGGGGCTGCCAAATCGGGGAGAAGCATAGGTTTCGGCCATGGTTCCGCATACGCCGAAACCACCGTCCGGACAACCGCTTAGGCCATCCCTATTGTATTCTCACAACAACTGTGTCCGCCGCGCCCGTGGCGTCGATGACGGTCAGCCGGGCAAAGCCCGGACCGGGCGGATCGATCAGGCGCTGCCTGCGGCCGTCGATCTCCCCGACCGAGCGGCCGTTCACGAGTACCGTCATCGGCAGCGCTCCGCCGGCCACCCTGACCGGCACGGGGGTCAAGTCTGCGCCATCCGAGCGATCGACATCGATCCGCGAGCCATTGAGCGGGAACTGGATATGCAGCGCCTGCTCGCCGCCGCTACGCACCAGCTCGCCCATGGCACGGAACCGCTTGAGAGGTAACGGCAGTTTGGCGTTGGAGGCGATCAGCGCGCCCTTCGGCGCCTTCGGCAGCGGCGCGGGCAGCTTGCCGGTACGCGCGAAGGCGTCGAACAGGATCGGCGCCGCGGCCGCGCGGCCGATCAAGCCGGGAACCGGCGTTCCATCGGGGCGGCCGACCCAGACGCCGATGGTCATGTGGCCGTCGAAGCCGACCGACCAGGCATCGCGATAGCCGTAGCTGGTTCCGGTCTTGAACGCGATGCGGCCGCCGACGCCGTTCTCGGGCGGCGGCGTGCCCATCAGCACATTGGCGACCTGCCAGGCCGCGACCGGGTCCATCAGCCGCATCGGCTCGCGGTCATCGGGCTTGCCGTCCATGATCTCGCGCAGCGATTTGGTGGTGCCGAGCCGCGGGAAGCCGGCATAGACCGTCACCAGATCCTGTAGCGTAACGCCGACGCCGCCAAGCCCCATCGCGAGACCCGGCGCCTCGTCCTTTGGCAGCACCAGATTGGCGCCGGCTTGCCGCAGCCGTGACGACAGCCGGCTCGAGCCGACACGGTCGAGCAGCGCGATCGCCGGCACGTTCAGCGAGAGCTGCAGCGCGCGCTTGATCGGCACCGTGCCCTGATAGGTCATGTCGAAATTTTCCGGCGCGTAGGAGCCGAAGCGGATCGGCCGATCCTCGATCAGGCTTTCCGGATGCACAAAACCGTCCTCAAACGCCAGACCATAGATGAACGGCTTCAGCGTCGAGCCGGGCGAGCGCACCGCGCGGGTCATGTCGACCTGCCCTGCCCGGCTGGCGTCGAAATAGCCCGCCGAGCCCACACGCGCCAGCACATCGCCCGTCGCATTGTCGATCGCGATGATGCCGACCGAAATGTTCTGGCCCAACGCAATCGCGCGGTCGCGCGCCAGCGGCTCCAGCACCTTCTGCAGATTGGCATCCAGCGTCAGCTTGATCACCGGCGCGTCCCTCACCGTGGCGATGGCCTGATCGGAAGAATGCGGCGCCAGGATCGGCATTGGCTTGCGCATTTTCGGTACCGGCGTTGTCCTGGCCTGCGCTGCATCTTCCGCCGTGACGCGATGCTCCGAGATCATGCGATCGAGCACACGGTCGCGCGTCTCGCGCGCCCGCTCCGGATAGCGGTCAAGCCGCCGCGTCTCCGGCGACTGCGGCAGTGCTACCAGCAACGCCGCTTCGGCGAGCGACAGCCGCTTCGGCTCCTTGCCGAAATAGGCGATGGATGCCGCACGAATGCCCTCGAGATTGCCGCCGAACGGCGCCAGCGCCAGATAGAGGTTGAGGACCTCGTCCTTGTTCAGTTGCCGCTCGATCTCGACCGCGCGCACGATCTGGCGCAGTTTTGCTGAGAGCGAACGATGATGCTCGGGCTCCTCCATCAGCCGCGCCAACTGCATGGTGATGGTCGAGCCGCCCGAGACGATGTGGCCGCGCGTGATGAGCTGGAACGCGGCGCGCCCCAGCGCCAGCGGGTCGACACCGGCATGCTTGCGGAAGCGCTGGTCTTCATAGGCGAGCAGCAGGTTCAGGTAGGTCGGATCGACGTCCTTCTTCGCGTCGACCGGCAGCCGCCAGCGGCCGTCGGCCATCGCATAGGCGCGCAGCAGTTTGCCGTTGCGGTCGATCACGGTGGTGGAGACTTGACGGGCTTGCGCCAGCGGCAACGGTCCAAGCGAGACGACCCAGGCGGCGAAGGCGCCGGTCGTGATCAAGGAAGCAATGACCGCAACCATCGCCGCCTTTTTCAGCCGCGACCGGCGCGGCAAAGCCGCCGCCGGTGCTATCGCCAACTCATCGCTCATTTCGCCGCGCGCACCTCGACCGATCCAGTGCCGCTGCGGCCATAGCGCGAGGGATTGTACATGTCCTCGACATAGGCCTGCGGCAGCACAAATTTGCCCGGCGTCACCGCGCGTACGACATAGGCGACCGTGAATACCGCCTTGCTGTCGGTGGCGCGGTCCAGCGCCGCTGTGAAGCGGTCATCGCGGAACTCGGTATTAACGGGGTCTTGCCCGTCCTGGATCCAGTCCAGCGTGCCGCTGTCGCCCGACGACACCAGATGCGGGTTGTCGATCTCGAGCCCAACCGGAAGATAATCCGACACCATGATGTGACCGTATTCCGGCTTGGGCTCGGTGATCTTCAACACCACCGCGAAGCGATCGTTCTGCTTCGCCGTCGAAATATCGACCGGCTTGCCATCGAGCGTGAAATAGCTGCGCTCGATCTTGAAGCCGTTCGAGGCGGCCGGTTCCGGCGTGACTGGCGAACCCGACACCGAAACCACCGCCTGCACCGGCGCATCGCCGGTATTGGTAATCTTGAGCGGCTGGCCCGTCAGCTCGGCGGCCTTGTAGTTGCGGTAGAGCGCGGCCTTGATCGGCGTGCCGTTGAGGTCGAGCGCCATGGTTTCCTTGGCGAGCGCGCGCGCCGCCAGCACCATCCAGGCATTCTCCTGGGTGGAGGTGTAGGGCGTCAGCCCGCGCGCGGCTTCGACCCGCATCACGGCTTGCGAGATCGTCGCGCGCGGCGCATTGCCTTCGGCCCCGAGCGACACCAGTGCGGCGGCATCGCGCAGCGCCGAGCCGTAGTCGACGCGGCCGAACACCAGCACCGGCTTCGGGTTGAGGTCCTCCAGTGCCGAGGCATAGACGCGTTCGGCGCGGTTGCGGTCGCCGACCAGCGCCAGCGCCGCTGCGAGCTGCGATTTGGCGATCGGCGTGGCCAGATCCTTCAGCTTGGTGTCGGCAAGGTAGCGGAGATCGCCGATCGGAGCCGTGCCATTGCGCGCCAGCACATAAAGGCCATAGGCGAGGTTGCGGCCGCCGTCCTTTTCCGGCTCGTTGGCGTTGACGACCGAATTTCTGACGCGGTCGAGCGCGCTCTTGAACAGCACGTCCGGCACAGCAAAACCCTTCTCGCGGGCGCGGGTCAGGAAGTCCGTGACATAGGCATCGAGCCAGGCGTCGTCGCCGCCGGCCGACCACAGGCCGAACGAGCCGTTGGAGCCCTGTCGTGCCAGAAGCCGCTCGATCGCATCCTTGATGCGCTGGTCGAGATTCTCGTCCTGCGCCAGCTTGGCGCCGGCCGCGAGCTCGTTGACATAGAGCAGCGGCATGGCGCGGCTGGTGATCTGCTCCGAGCAGCCATGCGGATAGCGGTCGAGCGCCTGCAGGATGGTGGCGGCGTCGAGCGCGGTGGACAGGCCGACCGAAAGCGACACGCTGCCGGTGCCTTCCATGAGATCGCTGAACATATCAGCGGTCAACGTCAGGCTCTCGCCTTTCGCCAGCGTCCGGATCGAGCGCCGCGCCAGCACCTGTGTCGCCGGTTTGACGTCCAGCGCATAGTGCCGCGCCAGCGACAACCCGTTCGGGCCCTTGATCGAAACATCGAGCTCCGCCTTGCCGGCGCCGCCGGCGTCGAGGTCCAAGGTGAGCGAGCTGCGCTGTTTTGCGTTGAGCTTCAGCGTGGTCGCGGGATTGCCGGCAACCTTCACCGTGCCGGTCGCCGCGACATTGACGACATAGTCGCCGGGCGCGCCGTCGACATTATCGAGGTCCATGCTCATCGTGCCGTGGTCACCGGTGAGCAGGAAGCGCGGCAGGGTCGCCGTCAACACCACGGGATCGCGCACGATCACGTCGGTGGTGGCGCGACCGAGCTTGGTGGCGCTCCATGCCACCGCCATGACGCGCGCCGTACCGGCGAAATCAGGAATGTCAAAACTGATCTCGGCGGTGCCGTCGGCGCCGACAGTGACAATGCCGGAATAGAGCGCGAGCGGTTTCTGCGTCGGCGGCGAGCCCTGCAGCTCGGCGCCGGCGTCGCCGCCGGTCTTGATCTGGCCGCGCGTGCCCTGCATGCCGTCGATCAGCTGGCCATAGAGATCGCGGATCTCGGCCGTGAGCCGCTTCTGGCCGAGATAGTAATCATCCGGCGCCGGTGGCTTGTAATTGGTGAGATTGAGGATGCCGACATCGACGGCAGCGATCACGACCTTGGCGTCTTCGCCGGGATTGAGCCCGCCGAGTTTCACCGGAATCTTCAGGGATGTGTTCGGCCGCACCAGCGCGGGCGGCGACAGGTTCACCTGCAGCGTCCGCGTCTGCTTGTCGATGCCGAACCATTTCAGGCCGATCGCGCGGCCCGGCATGCGCTGCGCGGCCGCGTCCAACGGACGGCGCAGGGTCGCCATCACATACGCGCCGGTGCCCCAGTCGTTGCCGACAGGGATTTTGACCTGCGAAGTGCCTTCCTTGACGTCGACGCTCTGCGTCGTCAGCAGGCGGTCGCCGAGCACGTTGACGGTGAGCTTGCCGGCCGTGCGCGCATTGACCGACACCACCATGGTGTCGCCGGAGGCATATTGCGGCTTGTCGATCGAGGTCTCCAGGAGATCAGGCGTGTCGGCGCTGCCGTCGGAATACCAGCCGACATCGAACTGCACCGAGGTGATCTCCCCGTTCAGATCCGCCGACTTGACGTCGAGGCGATAGCGGCCGGGCTGCGGCGAGAATGTCAGATGCGCCGGCTTGTCGGCGGCGATAGCCACATCGCCATCGGCGACGCGCTTGGTGGTCTTGACCGGCTCATAATCCCAGGAAGAGTTCTGGCGATACCACTGATAGCGCGACTCGAGCTTGAGCAGCTCGTAACGCAGGTCGCTACGCGCCAGCGTCTTGCCCTCAGGCGAGACGAACACGACGTCGAACTCGGCCTTGTCGCCTTCGGCCACGCTCTTGTCGCCGAACGCCGGCTTGATACCGATCAGATTGGTGGTGGGCGCGACCGGAAGGGTGATCTTGCGTTCCACCGCGCGACCGCCGGTTTCGGCCATGCGGATGAAGACCCGCGCCTCCTGCGGCCGGGTCGAGGTCGGCGGCTTGGCGAGGCTGACGGGGAAAGTCGCGTTGCCCTTGTCGTCGGAAAGGGGGAGATTCTCGATCGGCGTGCGCTCGTTCGAGGCGGTCTCGGTGTCGTCGACGCCGAACTGATAGCCTTGGAAGCCCGGACGCTCCGCGGCGGGCGCGACCAGCATGTCGCCTTCGAGCTGCAGGTTGGAAGCCGGCGCGCCATAGAGGAAACGGCCGGCGACCTGAAGCTCCACCGGAGCATCAGCTTTGATTACCTTGTCATTTGAAGTGACGTCGAATTCCAGCCGCTCGGGGATGTAATCCTCGACCATGAAGGTGGTCTCGCCGACCGATTCCCCCTTGGGATCGGTGAAGACGCGCACCCGCCAGGTGCCGCTCGGCACCGCCGAGTTGAGCGGAACGGTGAGCGATCGGCCGCCCGCGCCCTGGTCGGCCAGCACGGCGCGGCGGAATTCCACGCCATCGGGCCGCTCGACCACCATCGTCAGCGGCGTGCCGGTCATGGCATTGCCTTTCCCGTCGCGCAGGAGCGCTGTGAGATAGACGGTCTCGCTGGAGCGGTAGACGCCGCGCTCGGCATAGACAAAGGCGTCGGCGCCGCTATCCGGCGTCTCGCGGCCTGCGACGCCGCGGTCGGTGAGGTCGAAGGCGTTCGATTTCAGGCTGAGGAAGGCATAGTCGGTCTTCTCGCCCGACACCGTGAGCATTGCCGGCGACAGCCCGCCCTCGCCGCGCGCCAGCCCTACCTCGAACAGCACATGGCCGGATTCGTCGGTCTTCTTGGTCGCGAGAATCTCGTTGTTGCGCGCGACCAGCCGCACCTCTGCACGCGGTACCGCGTCGGTCGTCGCCAGCGAATTGACAAAGACATGGATGCCGTCATTGCCGGAGAAGGCGGATATGCCGAGATCGGAGACGATGAACCACTGCGTCGCCAACTGGTAATCGTCGTCGCTGCCCGGCGTCTTGGCCGCCGCCGTCATCACATAGACGCCCGGCTGCAGGTCGCCGAGCGCCTGGTCGACCGGGAATGCGGTGGTGACTTCCTGGTTCAGCGTGGTCGCGGTGGCCAATTCGCCGGTCCAGACCTTCTGGCCGCGTTCACCGCCGAGATTGGACAATTGATATTTGCTGATCGGCTGCTGGAAGTCGCTATCGATCACCGTGTTGATCAGGTTGCGGTCGCCGATCCGGAACACGTTGATGGTGACCGCCGGCGTGTTGACGCTGACCACGGGGATGCCGCGCTGGCCGGTGCGCGGCAGCACATAGGCCCGTCCAGTGAAGCGCACGAAGGGCTTGCGGTCGCGGACATAGATGTTGAACTCGGCCGATTTCGGCAGGCCCTCCTTGACCTGCGACGGCAGGCCGGCGCGCAGATTGATGTTGTAGCGCTCGCCGTGCTTCAGCCCGTCGACACAAAGCTGCCGGTCCTCGGAGGTGAGCGCCGGCTTGTCGGTGCCGGCGAGCGTCACGAACGGCGCGAAGTCGGTGCGCTTGGCGAGGTCCTCGGTGAACTGGAAACAGACCCGGGGCGAAGCGGAGTCCGAGTCGACGTTGTAGTCGGCCAGCTTGAAGCCGTGGTCGTCGCGCAGTTTCTCATACTGCGCGCGGACGTCCGCGACTTCGCGGAGCTCGAGCGACAGCCGCAGCGTATCAAGCGCCGGACGCCACATCTGGCGGTCGGAAAACGCCTTGCCGAGCACGGCCAGCGCATCCGCCTCGTCCTGCTGGCTGCCGGCGCGCTGATAGGCGATATAGGCCGCCGTCGAGGCGCGCTCCAGGAAGAATATCTGCTCGCTCGAGGTCTGCGGCCTGATCTGGAAGATGGTGCGGGCAAGCCGCAGCCAGTTGCCGCTGTCTTCGGGAGTGGTGGCGGCGATCTGGCCCAGGATCTGAAGACCGGAGCGGAAGTCGTTGCGCCTGAAGGCGGCGTCGGCGTCGCCACGCAAGGTCGCCGGCGATTTCGACACCGCACCCGCCTCGCTCTTGATCTGGGCTTCCAGCTTGATCGCGGCGTCGCCAAGGTCGTCGCGCTTGAAAGCCTTATCCGCGGCAAACGCTGAAGAGAGGCCGAGCGCCAGCATTGCGCAAAGTGCTGCGGCGCGAACCAAACCGATCATGGGGAAGCTCCTTCGCGGGCAAAATCCGCGTCGTGATAAGAAATGCGCGAAATGGTGACGGACTGATGGCACTGGAACTGGCGTAGCAAAAGGTCGCATACCGCATGACCAAAGGCAAAGTCCCGACAACGTACTGACCTTGGACCGTTCAGCTAGATGAACGGCCTGATGTATCAGCGGCGAACCGGACGCAGTCCCCCGCTCCGCTTAGTCGCGGCCTCGCAAAAGCCGGTTCGAGGGGGTTCCGGAAAAAAGGATTTTTCATATTGAGGGTGTTATGTAGCGTGACGGCGGTCACCCCCGCCGGGGAGCATGATCTGGAATCGGGCTATCCCCTCTCCGAAAGACCAGGCTCAGCCAAAACGGTCCCGTAGCTCAACTGGATAGAGCATCAGATTTCTACTCTGAGGGTTGCAGGTTCGAATCCTGCCGGGATCGCCACTACCCATCGCGCCCTCTTGCAAATCAATGGGTAAAGGCCACCATCGCTGACGACCCCTGGCACCCTTCAAAACAGAAGAAAGGTCCCAATCAGCAGGCCTGCAGAAAAAGACCAAAGCCCCAAGGTGCAGGCGGACACGAGGCGCAGGAGGTTGCGAATCTGCACCTCGTACTCCTGTTCTGTCTTATGGACCTGAGCCGTCATTGGCGCTGCCCTGCCCATGCTTTGCCCGGCGTCGGCTCGGATGTAGGCCCCAAATCATGGTGAAGGCGGGGCATTTGCCAATTTTGTGATTGGGCCTGAGGTTATCCCCCGTGGCGACCGGCGAGAAAAAGGACCGCCGCGAAGAGCGGCCCCATGGTCCAGATCAATGTAACGGCCCCTTACCCATCGCGGCGAGGATCCCGACGGCGCCGGTCTCAAGCCAGGGTGGAGATCTGGAGTCGGTCCTCCCTACTTCTTGTTCTCCTCACAGAACTTCAGCGCCCCGAGCACTTCCCCGGCGCGGGGGATCTGGACTTCGATGCTGTCGTCGTCATCATCCTCTGCCATCAGGCCGCAAGAATGTTTCTGCGACGTCGCAATCCGCCCCTCGCCCAAGCGGCCCGCCCCGCGCTTCGCGCCGCGCGCTGCGTCGCCAGCGCCGTGAAATGGGCGGCGACCAGGGCATCCTCTAGGCTTGTTTCTCGCCTGCCCCAGTCCAGGGATGCAGTTCGCCGCTCTTGGAGATGGCAAAGGCAAACTCGTTGCACTGGCTCGGCAGCACGGCTGCAAAGACGCGCGACAACGGCTCGATCACCGTGCCGAAGAGCCGCAGCGCGTGATTGCCGGAGCGCGCATAGCGCTGGACCGGGATGCGCAAATCGTAGAAGAACTCGATCCGCGGCTTGCGGCGCGGATCGAAGGTGGCGATCGCCTTCCAGACTTCCCGCTCGGTCCAGCGATAGACGAAATTGGGAATGCCGCTTTCCGCGACCCCACCGGCCTTGCCGTCCTCGGAGACGGAATCGACCTCATAGTCGACGGTCAGTCCGAATCTGACAGCGGTGCGCATCAGAAGACTGTCGCGCGCCTCGAAGGCGATCGCAGCCTTGCGGGCGACGCGGTACATCTCGAGCAGGGCGCGATGCGGCGAGTAGCAGTGATGCAGGCCAGCATGGGCGATCACGACGTCGAACGCTCCGTCGGCAAAGCTCAGCCGTTCGGCGTCCTGCTGTGCGGCGGAGCCGTCGAGGCCACTGATGACAAAGCGCGCAAATCCGACCTCGCGCATGACCGCTTCATCCAGCGGTCCGCCGCAGACGACGAGCACGCTGTCGGCGGTCGAGATTTCCCCGCGCGCGATGAGTTGGCGCAGCACATCGCAATAAAATCCGGTCACCACGTCACGCATGGGGGCGATCTACCACAGCCCGCGCGCGGCTGACAGGCCATCGAAGCCGATCTCAGAAATCGGGCAAGGCCTCGAACACCTTCAGGCGAGGCTCAAAGGTCAAGGGCGTACCTAATAGGTGCGGTATGTCCGCCGAAGTGAATGTCCGTAATACGGGTTGGTGAGGCACTGCGCGGCGATGCCCGAGGCCGTTGCCCTGCATTCCGCCATCGAATGATATCTGCACAGCATGCCACCGCCGCCGGGGCTATAGGTCTGCAGACAGACCGGGTAGAACGGATCATACCGCTGCGCCTCGGCCGATGAGGCTGCGAGCATCGTTGCGATCACGAGGATCGTCCTGGCCACTGCGCGCATCGGCACCTCCCCTGGCATCGGGCCTGAGCGAACGCCCTGCCCTTGCGATCATGGCCAGAGTGCGCATCCGTTGATCCAAGTCAACGGAAGGCCGAGCGGAACTCATGTTCGCAACAAGGCGCGAGGCGCGGCCTCAGCGCCGTCCCGTCAACACGGCGCCATCGAGCGAGCGTCTCACCTCGATGCTGGCGGGCGACAGCACCAGGCCCTCGTTCGGCCTGAACGTGAAGGCATGCCGGCCGCTGCCGAGCCCCGCAGCCCTGAGATCCCCGCGATAGAGATTGGCCAGCGCCTGTCCGATCAGCAGGCCCCCCGCAAGGATGTCGAGGCAGACGGGCGCCTCGGGATGATCGGTGTTTTGCGCCCAGCCTTCGATCGATCCCGGGCTGCGAACGTCGACATGGCCGCGGAGCGTGCCGATGTTTACATGCAGCGTCAGAGGCAGGCCGGCGCGCTCTGCAATCTTCCGGCGCACGGTCTCGACCTCATCGCCGGAATCGAGCCGCGGCGCGCAATAGCGGGCCGCCCGCCTCGTTTCTTCTGGATAAAGCGCGGCATATTCATGCGCGTTGTGGAACATCAGACGGCTGTCGTCGTCGACAAACGTCTCCGATGGCGCACCTTCGGCCAGAATCACGTCGTGGCTGTCGAGCTCGACATGGAAATATTCGACCTCTTCCACATCTTCGGCCTGCACGATCGAGACGCCGTTGACGAGATCTTTCGCCTCGATCAGCACGCCGTCGAGCGCCATCGCATGATGCGGCGAAATCCAGAGATCGCGGCGCGGCACGCCATCGGCAAGCGATCCCGCTGTGAGGCAGATCGGCAGGATGTCCTTTCGGCCCAGGATGAAGCGGCCGCCATAGCTGCGCCGGCCGATCCATTTGATCGGTCGCAGCGCGCCTGACGCGGTCAGGACGGAGTCGCCGATCGCAAGCGACTCGACCGGCACCTCACCCGCCTCGGTCGCGATCAGCGTGCCGCGTCGATAGCAGGCGATCTGGTTTTCTTCGATGCGTGTCCCTCCGCCCTGCGACACCAGGTGGAAGAAGTCGCCGGCAAAATGTGCGGCCTTGTCGAACTGGAATTGATAGGCCCGTCCGCCCTCGGTCACCGTCAGGACGTTGGTGGTGTAGTTCATGTCGGCATGGCTGCCGGTCACATTGGCCACCGAGGTAAGATCGATGATGTCGCCCTCGGCAAAGCCGGAAATAGTGCCGCTGAATTGGCGCGGTGTGTTGAGATCGAGCTCGGCACCGCTGCCATCGAAGACGATGTGCTGGCCTGCGCTCGCGGCGCCCTGCACCGCCAGCTTACTGCCGGCATCGATCGTCACCGTGCCGGTGCCGCTCAGGTTCACGACGCTTATCGTGCTCGGATCGAGCTCGATGGAGCCGTTGTTGATGATGCGACCCGCGTCCGACAGGGTCGCACCGGACAGGCTCAGCGTGCCGCTGTTGGTTAGGATTGAGCCCGACTCGAGGCTATTTGCCCCCGTGAGCTCCCACTGCGCGCCGGCATCGACGATCACCGATTTGAAATTGATGAAGCTCGTGCCGAGCCCGCTGATCGTGCCGGCGCCTCCGCCTGAAGCCAGCTCCAATGTGTTGTTGAGGTTGGCGCTGAGGCTGACTTTGCCGTTGAACACCGCGCCAGCTTCCACCACCACCCGCGAGGCCCCACCGTAGGCGGCGATCGCCTTCCCCCCTTGGCCGGTGATAGTGCCGGCGTTGGTCACAGTGCCGCCCTGCGAGAGCTTGATGCCGACCGTGCCTTTGATCGTTGCGGAAGCTGCATTGGTCACAGTGCCGCCGACGCTACTCAGATAGACACCGACACCGGATGAAGCCGAGCTGCTGATCGTTCCGTCGTTCAACAATTCGACGGCGCCGCTCGCTTTCACCCCGAAACTGCCTCCCGCGATCGAGCCTGACGTGGCGTTCGTTAAAATGGCCGTGTCCAGGTTCACGCCAACGCCGGAAGTGGAGGAAGCGGTAATCGCGCCGGAATTGTATATATTTGAGTATTTCCCGGCTGAGACGCCAAATGCGGAGCCTTGAATTGAGCCCGAGCCCAGATTGGTGAGATAATCGGCTTCCCCAACGTGGACGCCTTGCTTGGTGCCTGCAATCGTGCCGGCGTTCACCGCCAACGCAGCATAGCCAAGAAGATTGAGGCCGATCCCACGCGGTGATACACCCTGAAAGCCGGCTCCCGCCTTGATCACTCCATCGCGGGCGTTGTACAAATATGCGCTGTCGACAATTGCGCCGATGTCACCGCCGGAAATGGAGCCGGAATTCATCACGCTGCCGGTCGTGATATCTACACCGATACCATAGGCTTGGGGTATGGGTACACCGTAAGTGGTTCGGCCGAAGCTCAGGGCTTCAATAGACGCCGAAGCCGCATTGGTGATGTTCGCATAGCCGCCGGCTTTGATTCCGTATTGCCCGCCGTCGATCCTGCCGGATTGAGCGTTCGTGATTGATCCACCAGCGCCTAGACTGATTCCAGTGCCATTGCCGCCGATCGCGCCGGCATTCACAATCACACCCGGGTTTCCGCTGATCTCTACGCCGGTCCGGCCATACACAAAGGCGTCTGCAGCATTGGTTATCGAGCCGCCTTCGTTGAGATAAATTCCGTAGGTGGCGCCGTTGATCTGCGCCGAGCTTTGGTTAAAGACGGCGCCGCCACTGGCAAGCGATATGCCGTTCGTGCCGGCACTGCTGTTGTTAATGACGCCGGAATTGGAGACCGTCCAGTACGTGCCGGCCGCGCCGACGAGGCCTCCGCCGAGGGTGGCGCCTGTGACGACGGTGGCAGGATTTTGCGTTGCCGCGTTGCTGAGTGTGACAGAGGTGAGGTACGTCCCGCTGATCGTCGTCCCGCTCATCGCTTCAACTCCAACCCTACCATTCCGGATTTTCTCTTGCGCGCACAGCCGCGCCGCGCCGTCGCCGGCGGGCCCGATGGCGGACAGGATGTGGGAGTAGCTCGGCACCGTCATCACCCGATCGGGTGACGCTGTCGGATTGAGCGGCGAGCCCTGGAATGCCCGCGATCGCCGCCGTCAGTGATCGCCTAGCGTTCCGGTCGGAGGGAACATGGTGAAAAGCCGCGACAACTCGGCTTGCGAATGTGTGCCGGTCTTTTCAAAACAGCGCCTCAACTGCGTCTTGACGGTTGCGGCGGTGACTCCGAGCAGATCGGGCATTTGCGAGCCGTTCACGCCGCTTGCAAGAAGCAGTGCAACCCGGGCCTCGGCCGCGGTGAGGCCATAGGCCGCCTGGATCGCCGAGGCAGTGGCGCGCGACTTGGCGGCGGGGTCGACGATGACGACGAGGACGCGCGCTGGCGCGACCAGCTCCCAAAATGCGAAGGACGGCCGCGGCAGCGGCACGGCCACCACCAGCAAGGGCGCTGCTCCGGAAGGACGGCTGACGCGCACGGGCGCCGGAAGCGAGACGCCAGCTCCTGCCGCGACATTGAGCGCGCCCTTCAATGCGCGCGACAGCGCCTGCCGCTCACCAGATAGCGCGGAGACAAGCTCGATGCTGCCGTCGCGATCGAAGGCGATTCCGTCCGACTGCCGCAACAGGGCTTCGGCCGCCCTGTTGGTCTGGGTGATGGATCCGCGCCCATCGAGCAGCAAGGCGGCATTCGGCATCAGGTCGAGTATGGCCGACAACTGCCGCCTGCCATCGGCGCGGCCTCCCATTAGCAGCGAGGCTTCCAGCGCACGGCACAGGTGCGGCGTCAACGGATCGAGCCTGCGCACGTGTTCGTCCGCCCGCTCGGCACCGCGCTCCGACAGACAAAATCCGAAGCCTCCGGCAGCGCCGTCGACGGACGATATCCGCGTGTCCCCATGGCGCGAGGACGTCGGCATAGAATTCCGTCTTGCGGAGCAACGCAGGTTCTTTGAGCAGGGAATTCGCGCTGACGGCCTTGCCAGGCTGGTATTGCGAGATGACGACCGTCCAGGGATTCCAGGCGTGGCGCTCGCGGAAAAGCGCCGACGGCTCTTCCGGTAGCCGACCAAGAATCTGGGTTGGCTGCCGCTGGGCTGAAGGAGGCGGAACGTAGGCGATCATGCCTCCCAGTGCACCGATATGATCGGACACACCTGTCAAAACCTCGGGCCAACGCTGCGGATCGGCAACCGCGCCGTAAATCAGATCGAGTATCCGGTCTTCCAAGCGGACTCTCCGCGCAATGACTTTTGAAAGCTAATTCATCGGGTCGGGCAATCGGTTGCAAATGATGCATCAAATTGGGGCGGATTTTTTTCAATTGAATGACAGCGCCCATGCAATCGGGCGATTAAATCCCAGGCACATTGTTTCATTTTGCGGCTTCACCCGAACGGAGGATGACGGTCGAGCAAATCGTGCCTATTGCCGGATACTGATCCGAGCCAGTTGAATCGGCGGCTCCCTGGCTCAACTTCGTACTCTCATTGCATTTTCAACTTGAGGTTACATCGATGACCAGAATTTCCACGCCGGGTTCCCGTTGGCCGATGAGCGCGCACGAAATGTCCGAAGAGGACCGCGCAACCTACCGGAAATGGGCACGCTTTTCATACGCTTGCTACACCCTCCTCATCGCCGGCCTGCTCATCGTCGGCCTTTCGACGCGCCAATCCAATACGCGGACCGCGACAGAGGACCTGACGGCGGGCATCGGCACCCCCGCGAAGCCTGCAGGGCAGCATCACCCAGGTGGGTGAGGCGCGCGACGTCGGGTTGATCTAATCTCCCCATGCCGCCTTCCATTGAGGCGGCGGTTGCGGGCGGTCGTGAAGGCGAGCGCCGCAGGCGAGGTATGCAGGTGAATCCTTCCGGCGAGCAAATCGAAAAGGTCCTCGACCTAATCTATGATGCTGCGGCCGAGAACGAGCTCTGGCGCGACGTGCTCACGGCCATCGCGGACCTGACCAACAGCCAGGGCGGCATCCTCTTCGGTCAGTCCTTGACCGCGCAACAAATCTATTTCGATTTCAACGGTCGCCTTGATGAGGAATGCAACCGCGCCTACCAGGAACGGCACATGCAAAATCCATGGTCGGAGTACATGGAGCACCAGCCGGTCGGTCGACTGGTTCTATCCGACGAAGCGATCGAACTGTCGAAGCTTCGGGCAACGGGCTTCTACCACGAGGTGCTCCGGCCCCAGAACATCACTCACAACGGCATGATGGCGCTTGCGGCGCGGCGGGATTTTCGCGCGGCCTTCAACATCTGCCGAGGCGCGAGCCAGGGCCAGTTCGAAGCCAACGAGCATCGTCTACTGGAATGGTTGTCGCCGCATATGCTCCGTTCAATCGCGCTAGGCTTCCGGATCGACGGTTACCTCGCCATGCAACACGCGGCGTTCAGCCTGCTCGATCAACTGGCGGATGGGATCATCATCCTCGATCGGCGCTCGTTGCCGCTGTTTGCCAACGCGGCGGCGCGTCGACTGGAGGCCGAAGGAGCATTGCGCCTGCGGCAACCGATCACCATTACCTCCCTCGCACATTCGCAACGGCTCTCAGAACTGTTGAGAGATGCACTATCCGGCGCGCCGGGCGGGACGATGAGCTTTCCACGCAACGCGGACGGGCAGCTGCTCACCATTCTGGTTTCTTCGATCCGCAGCAAGGATTTCGGCCGGCTGTCCGACGCCGGCTTTAAAGATGCCGCCGTCCTGGTCTTCATCATCGATCCCGCCAACCGGCGCTCGATTCCGCTGGGGCAGATCATGGATGCCTATGGGCTTACTCAAGCTGAGGCTCGGGTAGCGCTCGCCGCCTCCTCCGGCAACACGATTGGCGAGACCGCACAGCTGCTCAAGCTTTCGCCAAACACGATCAAGACGCATATGCGCCGGGTGTTCGCGAAGACCGCAACAGGACGGCAGACTGAGCTTGCCGGGCTGATTGCGGCCGTCGGCAGCGTGCGCCTTCCCGGGCAAGACAACGAATGACGCGGTCGCAATTGTCAGCGATGAACGCAATCGCCCTGCGATGCATGTCTGGTCGTCATTGCGCTCTCCACCCTGGCGCAACTGCCTCACGATCGCCTCAAGGCCGCCCAACTCCGACACGCCATCGCCCAATTTGCTACCAGCCCATTTACCATAACCAACCGATTGGTGGGTGTTGATGTTGAGTTGGGGAGATGGCTGCGTATCGCGACCGTGTTGCGAGGCTGGTTGCGTCGGCGCTGCTGCTGGGATCACTTCCGGCGCAGGCCGACAGCTTCCAGCAAATGTGGATGGGCCGCATCGCGCGGCCGCCCGCGGACAATGAACAGGCTTCGGTCTACTGGGAAGACAAGTGGGACGCGCGCGGCAAGCGCTTCAAGCCCAATGAGGTCTCCTGCGCGCACCGCACCGAGGCATTCGGCACGATCTTCATCGTCACCAATCTCGAGAACGGCAAGAGGATCGAATGCCCGGTGCAGGATCGCGGACCCTTCGCGCAAGGCCGCGTGCTCGACTTCTCGCTCGGCGCTGCGCGAAAGATCGGTTGCGACGGCCTCTGCCGCGTCACCGTGCGCCGCGCCGGCTACGAGTAAGCTGATCGGCATAGGGGCGCGGAGGCTATCTCCGCGTCCCCTGCCACACCACCCGGCGTGCGGGTCCGCACCGGGCGGTTCGATGAGTTGAGGTTAGCTGGCAAGTTTTGGGACTCCCAGCCGTTTGAAGAGATCGTTCGGCAGCGCCATGTTGAGCGCCATCGCCGACTTGTGCCACCAGCGCTGGCTGTTGGCGGCAACCCGTCTGGCTGCGTCGGGGGGCATCCCGCGAGCCGTCAGCTCCCGATAAACGACCCGTCCACGCTTCCAGTGCTTGAGCTGTACCGCCCGGAGGCGGTGACGAACCCAGCCATCGATGTCGGCAAATGCTCGTGGCGTGTCTGCGAGCCGGAAGTAAGCTTTCCAGCCCTTGAGATACATCCCGAGCGGTTTGCACATTTGTGCGAGGCTTCGCCCGGCACTGCGTCGGGTCAGCTCTCGCACGCGCTCTTTCATGCGCTTGATGGCTTGTGGCGCGACGCGCCGCCGGATCATTCCTCCCGCGGCTATCCAGAACGAGAAGCCGAGGAACTTCGATGTCGTGGCGCGTCTCACCCTGCTCTTGGTCTCGTTGACACGGAGCTTCAGCTTCCCGAACAGCTTTCGCAGCGAGGTCATGACCCGCTCGCCCGAGCGTCCGAACATAAACGTTCAGGTCGTCAGCGTAGCGGACGAAGGCATGGCCCCGTCGCTCCAGTTCCTTGTCGACTTCGTCCAGCAGTACGTTGGCCAACAGCGGCGACAGGGCTCCCTGAACGCAAAAGATAACTTTGCGTAGCCGGCAGTGCAGCGTCCGCACTGCCGGCTGGCGGGCCGTCGCCCGATGCCATGGGCAAAGGGATGCAGTGCCGGATGATGATCTTGTCGTCGCTGACGAGGATTTCCT
>DATMNV010000089.1:0-5849 GCA_035568535.1 Bradyrhizobium sp. | reverse complement strand
TGGCGCTGGTCGGAGATGCCTTCGCTTCGAGCTGTCCGGTCACAGGCACCGGCACCGACAAGGTCTTCACCGACGTCGCCCGGCTCTGCAACGTCCACATTCCGGCCTGGCTCGTGACCGACGGCATGGGCGAGGACAAGATTGCGGCGTTCTACGACGATCCCGTCAAGCAGGCCTGCGACGCCTGGGCGATGGAAAAAGCCTTCAGCTTCCGCTCGGTCTCGATCGACCATAGCCTTTACTGGCGGATGCAGCGCTGGGCGCGTTTCCTCAGCTGGCTTGGTTCAGGATATTTGCGGCGCGCAGGCTTTCATATGGACGCGACGTTCGGCGATCACTCCTCATCGCCCTCGTCATCGTCGTCGTCATCCTCATCGTCGAGGTCGCTGTCGTCATCCGCCTGAGCCGCCGCGTGCGGCGCGTGACCCTGGTCGTCCCAGAGTTTTCGGTAGATGCCGTTCTGTGCCAGCAGTTCCGCATGCGAACCGCGCTCGATCGCCCTGGCCCCTGAGATCACGATGATCTCGTCCATCTCGACCACCGAGGTCAGGCGGTGGGTCGACCAAATCATGGTCCGGCCCTTGGCAACCTTGAGCAGCGTGCGGTTGATGGCGGCTTCCGTGGTCTGGTCGAGCGCCGAGGTCGCTTCATCCAGCAACAGCACCGACGGATTGCGGATGATCGCGCGCGCGATCGCGATGCGCTGGCGCTGGCCGCCCGACAGCGTATCGCCGCGCTCGCCGACCGGCGTGTCGTATTTCTGCGGCAGGCTCATGATGTAGCGGTGGATCTCGGCCTTGCGCGCGGCCTCCTCGACCTCCGCGTCGGTCGCGCCCTCCTTGCCGAGCCGGATGTTCTCGCGGATCGACATGTTGAACAGCATGTTCTCCTGGAACACCACCGCCATGCTCCGCCGCAGCGACTCGCGGGTGACTTTGCGGATATCGACGCCATCGATGGTAACGCGGCCTTCGTCGGGCACGTAGAGCCGCAGGATCAGGTTGAGCAGCGTGCTCTTGCCCGAGCCGCTGGGGCCGACGATGGCGATGCTCTTGCCGACATTGAGCTTGAGGCTGAGATTGTCGAGCACCGGCTGCTGCGCGCCTTCATACTGGAAGGTGACGTGGTCGAAAGTGATGTCGTTGGTGATGCGCGGGAGGTCCGGCGCACCCGGACGATCGGCGCCGCGGGTTGGCTCGTCCAGGAGTTCCTGGATATGACGCACCGCCGCCGCCGACTGGATCGAGATCGGGATGAAATGCATCACATGCGCAATGTTGTAGGACACTTCCCAGAACGCGCTCTCGAAGGTGACGAAGGTGCCGATGGTGATCTGGCCCTTGGTCGCGAGATAGGCGCCGATCGCGAGCACCACCAAATGCAGCAACAGCACCGCAATGGTGACCGTGCGCTCCACCATGGTCGAGAGGAACATGGCGGAGGCATATTTGTCCCGCGCCGCATTGTTGCGCAGCGAAAACCAGCCGAAGGTGCGCCGTTGCAGGGTGAAGGCCTTGATCACCGCTTGCGCCGCGATGTTCTCCTGCACCATGCCGAGCAGCGCCGACTCGTTGACCTTCTGCTCGTAATTGGCCAGCACCGCCTTGGGGGTCAGGATGCGCGGGCCGATCAGCGTAATCGGAAACACCAGCAGCGCCACCGCGGCGAGCTGCCAGTTCAAAAACAGCATCAGGATGATGCCGGCGATCAGTTCGAGAAACGGCAGCGCTGCGCTGTTGGCGAAGGTCCTGACCGAGCCTTCAAAGGCCGACAGGTCCACGGAGAAACGAGCCAATATCTCGCCGCGCTTGGTGCGCGCGAAATAGGCCGACGGCAGGTTCTGGACGTGATCGAACAGCCGCGTGCGCACGTCGGAGATGATCCCGGCGACGAGCCGCGCGTCCCACAACTCGTACCAGATCGCGATGATCGAGGTAAAGATGCCGGCCGCGGCCAGTACCGACAGAATCTTGATCAGCGCCTGGAAATCCTCCTCGCCAAGCGCGTCGTCGATCAAGAATTTCAGGCTGAGCGGCATGATGACGTTGAACAACGTCTCGATCACGATGCCGAAGCTGACGAAGGCGAGCAGCTTCTTGTAGTTGCCGAGACAGGGTTTGACGAAACCGTAGATGGTGGTGAGCGCGCCGGCGGCTTCCTGCGCGGTATAGACGACGAGGTCTTCATCCTCGTCATCGTCATCGAGGTCCAGCTCGAGCTCGTCGTCGTGCTCGTCGCCGTCTTCGTCATCGGCCGATGGCGCGGCCGGCTTGTCGCCGATCACCTTGTCGCCGATCACCTGGACGGCAGCCGCGGATTCCTTGCCGGAAGACGGCGCAGCGGAAGCCTCCGCCGCGGCGGGCGTCGCTTCATCCGAAGGGAGAGGTTTTGGCGCCATACCACCAACCGATGCTGCACGGCCGGCATGACCGCAATCCATTAACCGGGCTCTAGCATCCGTCTTTGGTCGTAGCCAGCCCCGGTGCAGATGTTAGCGCGTTCAAGACCTTAAGCGAAATACTTGACGGTTCGGTCAAGCCTCGTCGTCTTCGACCTTGTCGAAGAACGAATATCGCAGGCTGTCGGCGTCGGTGTACCACTGCCCCGGCCCCTTGTTGGCGGAGAGCGTCGCGGCCCAGACCGCATCGATGCAATCGTTGCGGTGCATCGACAGGTCAAAACCGTTACCGAAGAACAGCTCCGACCACTCCCACCAGGTTCCGAGCTTCTTCACCCCGCGCAGGAGGTCGTAGCGGTCGATCAGCGCCGCCGCCATGTCCGAGGTGACCGAGCCGAACATCAGCCCGGTTGCAACCACGCGGTTCAGTTCGCGGATCGCGCGAACCACCTGCTTCTTGCCGACATGGCAGAGGCTGGTCTCGAACACCAGATCGAATTCGCCGTCCTTGAACGGCATGTCGAGGATGGTTCCGAACTTGTTGTACTTCTTGAGCGCCTTTGGCGTCCCGGCGTGGACGCCGCGGTTGTTCTCGATACCCCAGGCGTCAATGCCACGCTCGCGCAATGCACCGACCAGTTCGCCGGATGCGGAGCCCGCAACGAGCAGCTTGTAGCCCTTGGCCTTGCCCCAGACGATCCGGATCAGCTCCATCAGATAATCGGGGTCGGTGAACTGACGCCACACCTCGCTGTATGGACCGAGCCCGCGATAATTGTCGAAATAGTCGCGGTCGAGCCTGTCGGAGAGCGGCTTGCCGCCCTGCGCACGCGCGCGGCGCAGGCGCATCATTTCGGTCAGGATGATGTCGGTCGCCGCATCGGAGGAATCGAGCAGACCGTTGAGCGTCGAGTCGAACAGATAATCGCCGACCACGACCAGCCCCGGATGCTGCTTCGGCTCGGGCCTGTGGTTGGTCATGACGTCGCGCGCCGGCAGGCCACCCGGCAGCGCGTTCACCGACGACAGCCAGCGATGGACCTTGCCTTCCATGAAATGGTCGCGGGCATTGCCGAGCGAGGCCGGCAGCGATTTCAGCGCGGCCGTAATCATGTCCTGATCGGACAGGTTGGCGAAGGCGAGCGCGTCCGAGCCCGCGATCAAAAAATTCAGCACGCCATGCGCACCGACATCGTGGCGCGCGCCCTCATTGTAGACGCAGCAGCCACCGAACGCCTCCGACATGAACCAGGCGCCGGGAATCTTCTCGCCCCAGAACGGCTTGTCGAACAGGAGCGAGACGCGCAGATAATGCGCGGGCCGGTCGAAGTAAGCGACGTGCTTGACCATCGACCTGCGCAGCTCCTCGCCTTCCCAGCCCATGGTCGAAAGCCAGGAATGCGGCAGGCACATCAGCACGAGATCGAACTCGCGCGTCTCCGGCCCCTTGCCGTTCATCATGTTGAGCCGGTAGCGGCCGCTCTCGCCCTTGCCGACCTTGAGGACGCGGTGATTGAGCTGGATCTTGGCGTCGACCTCGGACTGCAGGCATTCGATCAGCTGCTCATTGCCGTTCTGGATCGAATACAGGCCAATATAGCCATCGATATCCATGACGTAGTTCTTCAGCGCGTTGAGGCCGTTGGTGTTGTGGCTTTCGGTCGCGATGTCGGAGCGCGCCATCACCTTGAGGAAGCGTTTGGCGATGGGGTCGGCGACTTCCTTGTCCAGCACTTCCTCGGCCGTCAGATACGCCCAGGGATGCTCGTTGTCGTGCGAGCCGACGCCCTCATAATATTCGATCGGCGAGACCATCTCGGCGCACTTGTTGCGGAACGCCTCGATCGCTTCCGCGGTCTTCGCTCCGTATTTGCGGCGCACGCCGCGCACGTCGTGCAAAAGCTCGCCGTCGAGCTGCACCTGTTCGGCATCCATCGGGATCGTCTGCAGGCCGAAATGCTGGACCAGCTCACGCAGGGGATCGGGACCCGTCATCGAGTAGTCGTAGATCTCGGCAACGCCGGCCTCATACATCGCGGGCGCGGAATCGAATTTGCGCGTCAAAATCTTGCCGCCGAGCCGGTCGGTCGCTTCGAAAATGGTGATGCGGCAAAGCTCGCCCAATTTCCGCTTCAGGTACCAAGCGCTCATCAGCCCGCCTGGGCCGCCGCCTACGATTGCAAGATCAAGCATGATGATTCCGCGATTTCCGGCCCCATTTCCGGAAGTTAGATGATCTCAAGAGAAGCGCTTTTCACTCTGAAGGAAAGATGAACAAAGCGGGTTCCCGCACCGCAGCAGGGAAAGAAAGCGACAAAATGGCCAGCATTTGCCGGGCTTTTTGGCGCGTTCCGTAATTCTACGGTGCTTCGATTCGGCGCACCCCTCGCTGCGCTTCGACGCATTGCGCTGCGAGGATCGCGAGCTTCATCGCGCGCCTTGGCGCGAGCGCCGACAACGATCCGCGATGCACAAACGAAAAACCACCGGCAGGGCATTGCCGGTGGTTTCGGAGGTTTAGCATCAAGCAGAGTTGAGTCTCCTCGAAACTAAGCGGCAGCCGAACAATTTGTCGGCGACCTGGAAGCACACTATCTACTCAATTTACCTGAGTAAATAACATATTTTCAAAATCAGAATCTCTTTGTCGTGACCGGTGGAAAAGCCACACTGCCATCGGCGTCACTTGCTCCGACCGGCGCGGCGATCCGAGAAAAGCCCCGGCAGTCTCCTGCCGGGGCCGTACTCAGATGCTGATCAGATCAGGATCAGAAGTTGCGCTGAACGCGAACGTTGAGAGCAACCGTATCCTGGTCCTTGAACTCGTAGGACGTGGTCGGCTTCGGGGCGGAGGGCGTGAGCACCGCCGTACCCGTGAACTTCTGGTCGAGATGGAAGTACAGGACTTCCGCCGAGAAGGTCAGGTTCTTGACGGGAGTCCAGCGGGTGACAACACCGACCTCGTAGACGTTGTAGTCGGGATTGCACGAGAAGTCCGCCGAGGTAGCACCAGCAGCCGCCAGCTTGTTGGAGGCGATGTAGCTGGCACACCACGCACCCTTACCCGAGGTGATGTCGGTCGAGCTGCCGCCGTAGCGAACCGCTGCCGCCGAACCGAACAAGCTGGACGACCAGTAGGGATCCCAGTTGTGGTTGAACGCACCACGGACGCCGTAGGATTCGACAAGCTTGATGTTGCCCGTGCCGCCGCCGATACCGGCGAGGCCGCCACCACCAGCCGCGAGACCAGCCGGCAGATAGACCGCGTCAGAGGTCTGGCCGAAGCCGATGCTCTGATAGGCTTTGTTGCTGCCGCCGAACATCGCGAAGTTGGGCGAAGTAGCCGCGGTGGAGATCACGTTCTTCGTGTCACCCTTGGCGTAGCTCGCGTCGATCTTGAAGTCGTCGCCGGCGCCGGTCGGCAGGTTCTTGATGTTCAAGGCCGCCATCA
>DATMNV010000088.1:0-6354 GCA_035568535.1 Bradyrhizobium sp. | reverse complement strand
GGCGATCGCAATTTCGATGCCCATACGGTTTCAATTACGTTTGCCATCGACGAAGGCCCGCGAACCTATATCGAGCGCATCAACGTGCGCGGCAACACCCGCACCCGGGATTACGTGATCCGCCGCGAGTTCGATATCGCCGAAGGCGACGCCTACAACCGCGCGCTGGTCGACCGCGCCGAGCGGCGGTTGAAGAATCTCGACTTCTTCAAGAGCGTGAAGATCACGACCGAGCCGGGCTCTTCGAGCGACCGCGTGATTCTCATCGTCGATCTCGAGGAGAAATCCACCGGCGACTTCTCGGTCTCGGGCGGCTATTCGACCACCGACGGCGCGCTTGCCGAAGTCAGTATCTCCGAACGCAACTTCCTCGGCCGTGGCCTGTATGCGAAGGCGGCGGTGACCTACGGCCAGTATGCGCGCGGCCTCTCGCTGTCCTATATCGACCCTTACGTCCTGGACTACCGCGTGGCGCTCGGCCTTGATGCCTATTATCGCGAGCAGCTGCCCAACAGCTTCATCTCCTACGGCACCAAGACCATCGGTTTCAGCCCGCGGCTCGGCTTCCAGCTGCGCGAGGACCTGACGCTGCAGCTGCGCTATTCGATCTATGAGCAGGACATCTCGCTGCCGAACTATCTCGCCAACTGTAACAACACCACAACTAACGGACTGCTTGCCTTCAACCCCTCGCCGGCGTGGGTGGCGGCTAATCGTCCAGGCGCCACGGGCACAGTAACATCACTAGATGGGACGCAAACCGCGACCGACGCCTCGGGCTTGGGCCTGTGGTGCTACAGCGACGGCGAAGCTTCGCTGCCGATCCGCAAGGAACTCGCGAGCGGTCATACCCTGACCTCGTCGGTCGGCTACTCCCTGAACTACAACACGCTCGACAACAACAAGAACCCGACCGACGGTCTGTTGATCGACTGGCGCCAGGATTTCGCCGGCGTCGGCGGCGACGTCACCTATCTGAAGAGCCAGGTCGACGGCAAGTACTACACCCCGCTGGTCTCCGATATCATCGGCCTGGTCCACGTGCAGGCTGGCATGCTGAACAAGATCGGCAACAACGAGCTGCGCATGCTCGACCAATTCCAGATGGGTCCGAACCTCGTTCGTGGTTTCGCCCCGAACGGTATCGGTCCGCGCGACATCAATCCGTTCGGCACCATGGACGCGCTCGGCGGCACCAAATACTGGGGTGCGTCGTTCGAACTGCAGATGCCGTTCTGGTTCCTGCCCAAGGAAGTGGGTCTGAAGGGCGCGGTCTATGCCGACGCCGGCGGGCTGTGGGACTATCAGGGGCCGACAACCTGGGCTGCGACAGGGGAGTTGACCACGCCGGCCAATTCAAACTGTATTAGGCCGACGGTAACGCCTCCGACATCTGGAACCTGCACGGGCTTGGTTTATGACAATGGCAATGTCGTTCGCTCGTCCGTGGGTGTCGGCCTGATCTGGGCCTCGCCGTTCGGACCGCTGCGCTTCGACTATGCGATCCCGCTGACCAAGGGACAGTTTGACCGCGTCCAGCAGTTCAAGTTTGGCGGCGGTACGTCGTTCTAATTTACTGGTCAGCGCCGCCGGAACACGGCAAATAGGGATGGAAACGCGGCTCCGCCTCGACGGAGCCGCCTCTCTGGTTCGAATCGTAGGTGGATTGCGACGGGGGAATGGCGCAACCGACATTCTTTGCAACACCGCCTTCGTCGACGCTGGCCGATATCGCCGCGCGGACGAAGGCGCATTTGGCCGACCCGTCCCGGGCCGGCCAGCAGGTAAGGGGGCTGGCATCGCTTGACGAAGCCGGTCCGATGCACCTGACCTTTTTCGACAATCTGAAATATGCCGACCAGCTCGCCGCGACCAAGGCCGGCGCCTGCCTGGTCAGCGAGCGGTTCGCGGCCCGCGTTCCCGCCCATGTCGCCGTGCTGCGCGCCGCCCAGCCTTTTCGCGCTTTCGTGCAACTCGCCCGCGAATGGCACGCAGATGCGCTGCGGCCGACGTCCTGGTTCGGCTCTGGGGGGATCGCGCCGTCGGCGATCATCGATCCATCAGCGCATCTGGAAGACGGCGTGATCGTCGATCCGCTGGTGCTGATCGGCGCCGATGTCGAGATCGGTGCTGGTACCGTCATCGGCGCTGGCGCTGTGATCGGGCCAGGCGTCAAGATCGGCCGGGATTGCAATGTCGGCGCGCGGACGGCCATCCAATGCGCGCTGATCGGCAACAACGTGCTGATCCATCCCGGCTGCAGCGTCGGGCAGGACGGCTATGGCTTTATCTTCTTCGGACCGGAGGGGCATCTGAAGGTCCCCCAGACCGGCAGGGTCGTGATTCAGAACGACGTGGAGATCGGGGCCGGCACCACCATCGACCGCGGCAGCCTGCGCGATACCGTGATCGGCGAGGGCACCAAAATCGACAATCAGGTTCAGATCGGTCACAATGTGACCATAGGCAGGCATTGCCTGCTGGCGGCCCAGATCGGGCTCGCGGGCAGCCTGACGATTGGTGACAATGTGGCTTTGGGAGCAAAGGTCGGCATCAACAACCACCTCAAGATCGGCGACGGCGCGCAGGTTACGGCCATGAGCGCGGTGAAGGACGACATTCCTCCAAACGGCCGCTGGGGCGGGCATTTCGCCAAGCCGACCAGGCAGTGGTTCAGGGAGATTGTCGCGGTGGAGCGTCTGGTGCGTGATCAAGCGGCCGATCCGAAGGGTGAAGGGCAGGAGTGATGGAGGAGGCGTCGCCAGTCAGGTTTGCGGTCGTAGACATCAACGAGATTCTGAAGACGCTGCCGCACCGCTATCCGATGCTGTTGATCGACAAGGTGATCGACATCCGCGCCGACTACAGCGGCATCGGCATCAAGAACGTCACCTTCAACGAGCCGCCCTTTCTCGGGCATTTCCCCGACCGGCCGATCTATCCGGGCGTGATGATGATCGAGGCGATGGCGCAGACCGCCGGCGTGATCGGCATCAAGTCGGTTGAAGGCACCGAAAAGCCGCGCGCGGTCTATTTCCTCACCATCGACAAGTGCAAGTTCCGCAAGCCCGTGATGCCCGGCGACACCGTCGAATATCACATGCGCTCGCTCGGCCGCCGCAACACCATGTGGTGGTTTCACGGCGAAGCCAAGGTGAGGGGCGTTGTCATGGCGCAGGCCGACGTCGGCGCGATGCTCACCGACTGACAGGACGACATGGCCAAGATTGATCCCACTGCGCGGGTAGAGGATGGCGCCGTGATCGGCGACGGCACGGTGGTCGGCCCCTATTGCATCATCGGGACCAATGCCGTGATCGGCGAGAACTGCCAGCTGATCTCGCATGTGCAGGTGATGGGACACACGAAAATCGGCGCCGATTGCGTCATTTCGCCGTTCGTGGCGCTCGGCGGCGCGCCGCAGGATCTCAGCTATCGCGGCGAGCCGACGCGGCTCGAGATCGGCTCAAGCTGCACGCTGCGCGAAGGCGTGACCATGAACATCGGCACAATGAAGGGCGGCGGCCTGACGAAAGTCGGCGACCGCGGCTTCTTCATGAACAACAGCCATGTCGGCCATGACTGCCTTGTCGGCAATGACGCGATCTTCGCGACCTCGGCGACGCTCGGCGGCCACTGCGAGATCGGCGATTTCGTTTATATCGGCGGGCTCTCCGCGGTGCATCAGTTCACCCGGATCGGCCCCCAGGTGATGGTCGGCGGCGTTTGCGGCGTGCGCGGCGACGTGATTCCGTTCGGCCTCGTCAACGGCCAGTATGCGGTGCTGGAGGGCCTCAACATCATCGGCATGAAGCGCCGCAAGTTCACGCGGGAACGGCTCGCCACCGTGCGCGCCTTCTATCAGAAACTGTTTCACGGCCCCGGCATCTTTGCCGAACGGCTCGAAAGCGTGCAGAGGCTTGCGACCGAAGACCCCGCGATCGCGCAAATTCTCGCCTTCATCGGAGACGGCAAGCATCGGCCGTTGTGCCTCCCGGCCGAGAACGGCAGCCGGCACTGACCATGGTTGCGCCGGCGCAAAACAATTCTTCGCCCGTCGGCCTGATCGCTGCCGGCGGCGCCATGCCCTTTGCGGTCGCGGATTCGCTTGAGCGTCGCGGCATCACGCCGGTGCTGTTCGCGATCAAGGGGGCCTGCGATCCGAAACAGGCGGAGCGTTTCCGGCATCACTGGATCGCTGTCGGGCAGCTCGGCCGCGCCACAAAGCTGTTTCGCGACGAAGGCTGCCGCGACCTCCTGTTCATCGGCGCTCTCGTGCGCCCGGCGCTGTCCGAGGTGCGGCTGGATTTCGGCACGCTGCGCGCGATCGGGAAAATCTGGGCTTCCTTCCGCGGCGGCGACGACCATCTGTTGTCGGGCATCGGGCGGATCCTGGAAGGCCAGGGGTTTCGCATGGTCGGGATCAAGGATGTGGCGCCCGACCTGCTGCTGCCCGAGGGAAGCCTGAGCGGGGCGAAACCGGATGAACGGGCGGAGGTCGACATTGCGAAAGGCCGCGAGGTGCTGGCCGCGCTGAGTCCCTTCGACATCGGGCAGGCCGCGGTCGTGATCGACGGCCATGTGGTCGGGATCGAGGATATCGAAGGCACCGACGGCCTGCTGGCACGCATCGCGCGGCTGCGCGAGCAGGGCCGCATCCGCAGCCCGCTGGGCCGCGGCGTGCTGGTGAAGGCGCCGAAGGCCGGCCAGGACCTGCGCTATGACCTGCCGACCATTGGCCCGCGCACCGTCGAAGGTGCCGCGAATGCCGGGCTTGCCGGCATCGCCGTCGTCGCCGGCAATACGATCGCGGCGGAGGCGCAGGCCATGATCGAAGCCGCGGACAAGGCCCGCCTGTTCATTGTGGGGGTCGCTGCGTGAGCTCGGCGCGGGCGGTAACAAGCGTCGGGCGGAGGATTTTCCTGGTCGCCACCGAAGAATCCGGCGACCGGCTCGGGGCGGGCCTCATGAAAGTGTTGCGCCAGCGGCTCGGCGGCGCCGTCGAGTTCGAAGGCGTCGGCGGCCGCGCCATGGCGCGCGAGGGATTGAACTCGCTGTTTCCGATCGAGGAGCTCTCGATCATCGGGCTTGCCGCGGTCGTCGCGCAATTGCCAAAGATCCTGCGGCTGATCCGGCGGACGGCTGCTGCCGTGATGTCGGCTTCGCCGGACATCCTCGTCATCATCGACAGTCCCGACTTCACCCATCGCGTGGCGCGGCGCGTGCGCGCGAAGGATGATTCGATCCCCATCATCGACTATGTCTCGCCGTCGGTATGGGCGTGGCGGCCGGGACGAGCGCGCGCCATGCTCCGCTACATCGA
The DNA here is from genome assembly GCA_035568535.1 of Bradyrhizobium sp. Classification (GTDB taxonomy): domain Bacteria; phylum Pseudomonadota; class Alphaproteobacteria; order Rhizobiales; family Xanthobacteraceae; genus Bradyrhizobium. Next base: position 1,031 of record DATMNV010000088.1, on the reverse strand, counting down.
TCACGTGCTGGCGCTGTTGCCGTTCGAGCCCGAGGCCTATCGCCGCCTGCGCGGGCCGCCCTGCAGCTATGTCGGTCATCCCCTGATCGAGCAGCTCACCTCGCTCCGGCCCAACGCGGATGAGCGGGCGCGGCGCGAGGCGGAGCCGCCGGTGTTGCTCGTTCTGCCCGGCAGCCGTCGCGGCGAAATCGGACGCCACGTCGCGTTGTTCGGCGCGGCGCTCGGCAAATTAAGGGCAGACGGTGCGGCGTTTGACCTGATGCTGCCGACCATGCCGCATCTCGTCGACGCGGTCCGTGAGGCCGTGAAGAAGTGGCCGGTCGAGCCGAAGATTGTCGTTGGCGAGCAGGAGAAGCGCTCAGCGTTCCGCATCGCGCGCGCCGCGCTCGCCAAGTCCGGCACCGTCACACTCGAGCTTGCGCTGTCGGGCGTGCCGATGGTCACGGCCTATCGTGTCGGCGGCGCCGAGGCCGCCATTCTCTCGCGCGCGATCAAGGTGCAGTCGGTGATATTAGCCAATCTCGTCATGGGCGAGAATGTCGTGCCGGAATTCCTGCAAAAGGACTGCACACCGGAAAACCTCGCGCGTGCGCTTCGCCCGCTGTTGTCGGATACGCCGGAGCGCAAGAAGCAGGCCGATGCCTTCGCCAAGCTCGACACCATCATGTCGACCGGCCACCAGCCGCCGAGCGTGCGCGCCGCCGACATCGTGCTAGCGACGATGCGCAAGGGAAGGCGCGCGTCTTAAAACGCGATGAGATCAAAGCCTCCGGTCAAACAAAAATCCCGCCCGGGATACTCCATCTCGGGCGGGATTTCGAAAGTGGGGTGAAGCGGCCGGTTACTTCCGCTGGTCGATCTCGACATAGTCGCGGTGGCTGACGCCGGTATAGAGCTGGCGCGGACGGCCGATCTTCTGCTGCGGATCCTCGATCATCTCGCTCCACTGGCTGATCCAGCCGACGGTGCGGGCGACCGCGAACAGCACGGTGAACATCGACATCGGGAAGCCCATCGCCTTCAGCGTGATG
>DATMNV010000087.1:0-40353 GCA_035568535.1 Bradyrhizobium sp. | reverse complement strand
CTCACTTCTTTCCGGCGGGCCCGCTCTTTCCGGTTCCGCAGATCGTCTTCAGCGACGCCCATTCCCTGTCGTTAAGCAGCGGCGGGCCGCCCGGCGGCCGATCCTCGCCGGTCATGCGCTTCAGCCGGTCCTCGGTCAGCGAGTGGCTTGCAAGGATCGACAGGTTGCTGTCGCCCTCCTTGCCGGTGACGCGGAACAAGAGTTCGCCCATCGGCTTGGGCGAACGGCCGAGCTTGCGCATCACGTCGATCGCGAAGGTATCGGCATTCTCTTCGGCCTCGCGCGAATGCGAGGCGGTGACCAGCGTGCGCGAGGCAAAGATCAGGGCGCTGGAGCCGGTGACGTCGCCGAACAGCAGTCCGATCAGGAACGACGTGCCGCCATTATAGATCAGGCCGCGCATGTTATCGCGGTGCTTGAGATGCCCGAGCTCGTGCGCGAGCACGCCCGCAATCTCATCGGGGTTTTGCGCCTTCTCCAGGAGGCCGTTGAACAGATAGACCTTGCCGCCCGGCAGCGCGAACGCATTGGGCACCTTGGTGTCCAGTACCGAAGACTGCACCGCCCTTAGATCGAGCCCGGCCGCGCCGCGCAGCAGGCCAAGAAGCTTGGTGTAGGCCGCCTGTCCCGCCGCGTTGGTGCAGACGCGGTTGCCGAAGATCGCCTTGATCTGCACGTCGCTGGCATCGCCGACCCGCCGTTCAAAGGCTTCCGGCACCAGCGGCGCAAGCCGGTCGGCCGCGAGCGGAATCGCAAACAGCACGACCGCGACAATGGAGACCACCGCGGCGAGCGACCAGCCGACGATCTTCGCAATCGCCCGCCCGTCCGTCCGGTTCTCGCCGAGCCGCGTGCAGCGCGAGGTCAGTTCAGTGGCGAGTGCCGTGTCGCGAATCTCCAGCCGCGCCAGCGGCGGCGCGGACAGGCAGCTCACCCTCAACACACCCGCGGGGCTGTCGGCCTGGCGTATGTCGTCATAGGCCCATCGGACCGGCGAAGATCCGTCTTCGCTGATTTCAAGCGTATCGCTGAAAGCGAGCGTGACGAAGCGCCGCCGGCTCGACATCCCGTCGAAATAGACGGTCGGCGCATTGTCCTGAGGCGGTACGCCGTCCGCGAAGATGCTCACCGGCTAGAATCCGGCGACATCGAGGCCATCGGCAAATCCCTCGCCCAGTGCGCTCGCCAGCTCGCCCTTGGCAGTGACATTGGCCGCCGCGCCGATGTTATGCACGCGGACAGTATCCAACACCTTCAACCACAGATCCCGCATCAGACAGACGCGCATGACGAGATTGATCCCCAACACAAAGGCGAGATAGCCGGCGCCTGCCAGCACCATCAACGGAATACTCCTGGCAAAGGCTTTTGTCGCGAAAAAGTCATTGAACGTCATGCCGCTCGCGCCGACGACGAGAGCGACAGACAGGATCAGGTAAACCAAGAAAATCGCGCCCAGCAAAGCGGTCCAGCCAATGACCGTCCAGTACAAACCGACCAGCGCACCGCGCGACATTGTCGATTCCAGACGCACCCCGCCGAAGCGAATCCCCGACAGCCACCAGCGCCACTCCACCGCCTTGAATCCGGCGTAGACGAAAGGCGCGCCGATCGTGAAATAGAGTGCAAACGGGGTCAGCAACCACAACCACCATCCTTGCTTGAAAAACTCCCACCCTCGCCCTTCGAAACTGCCTTGCAGGTCGCCGTAATATGAATGCCGCATCTTGTAGCGCTCGAGCGCGGCTTCCCGCCACGGCAGGGCGAAGCCCAGCGTCAACACCACCAACAGCCCCCAGAGCATCGCCCGCCAGGCATAAGCCCAGCCGGAGCCGTCCATCCAGAAGCGCACGCCGCGCCAGACCGTGCGCGTCAGCCGGTAGCGGCGCGCGCGATAGATGGCGAATTGCCCGAAGGCGTAGAAGGCGATGATCAGCGGAAAGCTGGCAAACGCCTTGAAGCGTTCGGCTTCAATGCCGATGAGGAAATACGCAATCCAGATCGGCACCAGGATCGCCAGCGCAAACAGGAAACCGATCAGGAGCTCCTTGCCACGCCCGGTATATTCGGCCGCGTCGCCGTCGATCAGCGTGTTCGACCACAAATGCCGGCGGAAGTCGGTCGCGAGCCAGAAACGGTAGAAGCCGGCGGTCACGAGTTCCAGCCCGGCGCCCCTCGCGGCGAGGTGAAAGAATTCGCCGCGATATCCGGCGAATGACGCCGGCGTCGGCGGCAAAGGCGGCGGTTGCGGCGCCGGCGGAGGCACCATTGGTACCGAAGTCATCTGATCCACGCGTCAAACTCCGCGACAATGCTGCGGGATTGATATCCCGGAAAACCCACCGGTTTGTCGGAGCAAAACCTTTCGGGTTCGATAAACCTTAGGTGGACTTTGCGAACATTTCACGTCGATGTCGGCGTGCGATCTGTGCCGTGCGTCACGTAGGGGGCTTCAGGCGGGAGACTTCAGGCAGGCGACTTGGGCGGCGGATTTTGTGGCGCCGGTGCGCCGAAATCATCGGCGGCGATGCCGGCTTGAGCGAGGCGCTCCACGATGAGGGTCAACGCCCGCTCCAGTTCGGGATCGTCGAGCTGGAACAAGGCCCGCATCAGACGCAGGTGCCGATAGGCTTTCGCCATCTCGGCGTCCGGCTCTGAGATCGAAGGGTCGAAAGGATTTTTCATGGGACGCCAATGGCGGGATTGATGAGGATCGGGGTTCACTCGTGGCGAACAATTCCATCATGCATCGACGCAAAGTTCAGGATCTGCCCGGCGCAGGCCGCGGGCTGCAGCATGCCGAGCATCGCCGATGACGAGTTGAGATGCGTGACGCGAACGGAAACGATGTACCCGCGCAGCGCGGCCTCCTGATCGGCGGAAGAGATGTTGCTGCCGGTCGGATAGAGCGCGAGCACCGGCGCCTTGATATCAGCAAGATGCGGCTTGGCATCGACGCCGCCTGCAAAGTCCACCATGGCGGTGACCACCTCGACATCGGCCTTGCCGACTTCCTACGCATACCAGTCCGCGAACGCCGGATCGAAGCCGGCGGGAAAGCGCGCCAGCGTGTTCGATTTGCGCACCCAGCCTTCGACGCCGAGCGCGCGGATGGCGTCGACCCCTCTGCGACAAAGGGCGCGATGGTGGCGATCGCCCCGGGCCAATTTTTTCTCCGCGCGGCGCTCAAAAAAAGCCCACAATCGCCGTAGTGCGGCTGCCGCCTACCGGCAACGGCAAGTTTTATATGTTAAAAATTGTGACTTAGAAGGGTGATTCCTGTCCAATGAGTTGTTGGAATTGCGGTATAAGAAATTCAAATGAGCGAGCTGCCACGTTCCCAAGCCCTGCGCTGCTTCATCACGGTTGCGCGTGAAGGCACCGTCTCCAGGGCAGCATCCTTGCTGAACCTCACTCAGCCCGCCGTCAGCCTGCAACTCAAGGCGCTGGAGGAAGCCACCGGCCTGCAGCTGTTCAACCGGACGCCGGGCGGCTTCACGCTGACGGAAGCCGGCGCCGCGCTGCTGCCGCTGGCGCACAAGGCGGTAGCCGCGGCACTGGACTTTGGCACGGCGGCGAACTCGTTGAAGGAGTCGCAGCGCCGCACCTTGCGCGTCGGCACCATCCTCGATCCCGAATTCACCCGGCTCGGTCCGTTCGTGCGCAGCCTCACCGCCTCGGCGCAGCGCACCGAGGTGTTTTTGCGCTACGGCATGAGCGACGACGTGCTGACCCAGATCGGGACCGGCGAGCTCGACGTCGGTTACTATGTCGATGCGACGCCGGAGGCCTCACCGTCGTCTCACGCGCTCACCGAGCGGCTTATCGAAGACGGCAAATTCCAGCTGATGCCGCTGATGAGCTATGTCTATCGCGTGATCGCGCCGCGCGAATGGCGCGATCGGGTGATGGGCAAGGACTGGCGGGATCTTGCCGGCCTGCCGTGGCTGGCGACGCCGGCAAAGTCGGCGCACCGGCGCCTGCTCGACGACATCTTCCGCCCGCTCGGGCCGTTGCCGAAGCGGGTGGCGTTCACCGATCAGGAAGAGGCCATGACGGACTTCGTCGAGTCCGGCATCTGCCTCAGCCTCGCCCGCGACCCCGTGATCGAACGCATCACGCGCGAGCGCAACTTCGTCATCGCCGACAAGGTGGCGCTGACCTGCGATCTCAGCTTCGCCTGCCTCACCTCGCGCCGGCAAGAACCGACGATCGCGCACGCCTTCATCGCAATGCAGGCGGTGTGGGATCTGAAGCCGGACAAGGCGCCGCTGCGCTCGGCGCAGTAGGCTATTTATTTGCGCATGATCTTATCGGAAAACCGGTATCCACTTTTCCGGATCATGCGCTACACCGATTTATCGAACAGCTCGCGCCCGATCAGCATGCGGCGGATTTCGCTGGTGCCGGCGCCAATCTCGTAGAGTTTCGCGTCGCGCAGCAGCCGTCCGGTCGGATAGTCGTTGATGTAGCCGTTGCCGCCGAGCAGCTGGATCGCATCCAGCGCGCATTGCGTCGCCTTCTCCGCGGCATACAGGATCGCGCCCGCGGCATCCTCGCGCGTGGTCTCGCCGCGGTCGCAGGCCTTCGCCACCGCATAGACATAGGCGCGCGAGGCATTCATGGTCGTGTACATGTCGGCGACCTTGCCCTGCACCAGCTGGAAGGTGCCGATCGGCTGGCCGAACTGCTTGCGCTCGTGCACGTAGGGCAGCACCACGTCCATGCAGGCCTGCATGATCCCGAGCGGCCCCGCCGCCAGCACCGCGCGCTCGTAGTCGAGGCCCGACATCAGGACGTTGACGCCGTGGCCGACCTCGCCCAGCACGTTCTCCTCCGGCACTTCGCAATCCTCGAATACCAGTTCGCAGGTATCGGAGCCGCGCATGCCGAGCTTGTCGAGCTTTTGCGCGGTGGAGAATCCCTTCATGCCCCTTTCGATGATGAAGGCAGTGAGGCCGCGCGGGCCGGCGTTCGGGTCGGTCCTGGCATAGACCACCAGCGTCTCGGCGACGGGGCCATTGGTGATCCACATCTTGTTGCCGTTCAGCACGTAACGGTCGCCCTTCTTCTCGGCGCGGGTCTTCATCGACACCACATCCGAGCCCGAACCCGGCTCCGACATCGCGAGCGACCCGACATGGTCGCCGGAAATCAGTTTTGGCAGATATTTGCGCTTCTGCGCTTCGTTGCCGTTGCGGCGAAGCTGGTTGACGCAGAGATTGGAATGCGCGCCGTACGACAAGCCCACCGAAGCGGAGGCGCGCGATATCTCTTCGAGCGCGACGCAATGCTCGAGATAGCCGAGCCCTGCTCCACCATACTCCTCCTCGACCGTGATGCCGTGCAGGCCGTGTGCGCCGATCTTCGGCCACAGGTCGCGCGGAAACTGGTTGCTCTTGTCGATGTCGGCGGCGCGCGGCGCGATCTCGTTGCTGGCGAAATCATGCACGGTCTCGCGAATCGCATCCGCGGTTTCGCCGAGATCGAAATTGAAGATGCGGTAGGCGTTGGGGATCATGGGCGTCATGCCTCCGGCAAACCAAACGTTGTTTGAAACAGCCTTATTCGCTCGAATTGCGCTTGTCACGGCTCGAATTACGATTGTAACGGAGAGAAAGCGGTCAAAGGTTGGGATGCCAGCCTGCGGCCTGTTGGCTCACGGCAAAGTCTCCCTTGCGCGGGCGCACGCAACGCGGTGTAATTCGCGCAAAAGCCGCCTCAAGAGCGCCACCCAACAAGGGATGAATGAGGAGCCGCCCATGCACGGGACCATCGACGTCGCCGACAACATTGATTCCGAGGCTGCGCGCAAGCGCGCCTATTCGCTGACGCTCAGCGAGCTCGACCCCGGCGATCCCGAATTGTTCAGGAGCGATACGTTCTGGCCCTATTTCGACCGGCTGCGCAAGGAAGCCCCGGTCCACTACACCAAAGACAGCATGTTCGGCCCGTACTGGTCGGTGACCCGGTACAACGACATCATGGACATCGAGACCAACCACGCCGTGTTCTCGTCGGCCTCCTCGCTTGGCGGCATCACCATCCGCGACATCGACCCCGATCTGCGCCGCGAGAGCTTTATCGCCATGGACCAGCCGCGCCATTCGGCGCAGCGCAAGACCGTGGCGCCGATGTTCACGCCGACGCATCTGGATCAGCTCGCGATCAGTATCCGTCAGCGCTCGGCCGAATGCCTCGACAACCTCCCGAGAGGCGAGGTGTTCGACTGGGTCGACCGCGTCTCGATCGAGCTGACCACGCAGATGCTCGCGGTGCTGTTCGACTTCCCCTGGGAAGACCGCCGCAAGCTGACGCGCTGGTCGGATGTCGCGACGACGATTCCAGGGCCGGGCGGCCTGGTCGCGACCGAGGATGAGCGGCTGGCCGAGTTGATGGAATGCGCGACCTATTTCGCAAAGCTCTGGAACGAGCGCATCAACCAGCCGCCGAAGAGCGACCTGCTGTCGATGATGGCCCATAGCGACGCCACCCGCGACATGGACCCGAAGAATTTCCTCGGCAATTTGATCCTCCTGATCGTCGGCGGCAACGACACCACGCGCAACACCATGAGCGGTTCGATCCTGGCGCTGAGCCAGCATCCGGATCAATATGAGAAGCTGAAGAAGAACCACGCGCTGATCGACAGCTTCGTGCCCGAGGTGATCCGCTGGCAGACGCCGCTTGCGCATATGCGCCGCACCGCGCTGGAGGACATCGAGTTCCGCGGCCAGAAGATCAAAAAGGGCGACAAGGTCGTGATGTGGTACGTCTCGGGCAATCGCGATGAGGAGGCGATCGAGCGTCCCTACGAGTTCCTGATCGATCGTGCGCGGCCGCGCACGCATTTGTCATTCGGCTTCGGCATCCACCGTTGCGTCGGCATCCGGCTTGCCGAGCTGCAATTGAAGATTATCTGGGAAGAAATCCTCAAGCGTTTCGACAATATTGAGGTGGTAGGACCGCCCAAGCGGGTGTATTCGAGCTTCGTCAAGGGAATCGAGCACCTGCCGGTCCGCATTTCCGGCTGATCCAATTCCGCCACTTTCGAGGGGATGAGCACGATGAACGTCCAGACCGCAATCCGCCTCGAGAAGGCCGAGCTGCTGCGCCAGGCGCGCGAGGAGGCCCATGCGACGCCGCTGAAAGACTTCCACCCCGGCGCGCCGCGGCTGTTCCAGAACGACACGCTGTGGCCGTGGTTCGAGCGGCTGCGCAAGGAAGAGCCGGTGCATTACTGCACCAACGCGCCGATCGAGCCGTATTGGTCGGTGGTGAAATACAACGACATCATGCATGTCGACACCAGCCACGGCATCTTCTCCTCCGATGCCGCGCTTGGCGGCATCTCGATCCGCGACGCGGCGCCCGGCTATGACTGGCCGAGCTTCATTGCGATGGACCAGCCGAAGCATGCCGACCAGCGCAAGACGGTGTCGCCTATGTTCACGCCGACGCATCTGGATGAATTGGCAAAATTGATCCGCGAGCGTTCGGCAAAGGTGCTCGACAATCTGCCGCGCAACGAGACCTTCAATTTCGTCGAGCGCGTCTCGATCGAGCTGACTACGCAGATGCTGGCGACGCTGTTCGACTTCCCCTGGGAGGAACGGCGCAAGCTGACGCGCTGGTCCGACGTCGCGACCGCGCTGCCCAAGAGCGGCATCGTGGAATCGCCGGAGCAGCGCCGCCAGGAGATGGACGAGTGCCGCGAATATTTCGCGCGGCTGTGGAACGAGCGCGTCAATGCCGAGCCGCGCAACGATTTGCTCTCGATGATGGCGCACAGCGAGTCCACGCGCCACATGGACCCCGACAATCTGATGGGCAACATCATCCTGCTCATCGTCGGCGGCAATGACACCACCCGCAACACCATGAGTGGCTCGGTGCTGGCGCTGAATGAGCATCCGGACCAGTATGAGAAGCTGCGCGAGAATCCGGCGCTGATCGATTCCATGGTGCCGGAAGTGATCCGCTGGCAGACGCCGCTCGCCCATATGCGGCGCACCGCGCTGCAGGACACCGAGATAGGCGGCAAGAAGATCAAGAAGGGCGACCGCGTCGTGATGTGGTACGTCTCTGGCAATCGCGACGAGGAAGTGATCGAGCGGCCAAACGAGTTCATCATCGACCGCGCCCGTCCGCGCATCCATCTGTCGTTCGGCTTCGGCATCCACCGCTGCGTCGGCATGCGGCTCGCCGAGCTGCAGCTCAAGATCGTCTGGCAGGAGATGCTCAAGCGCTTCGACCGGATCGAGGTGGTCGGCGAGCCGAAGCGGGTCTATTCCTCCTTCGTGCGCGGCATCGAGGTCCTGCCGGTTCGCATTCCGGCGTAATGAGTACCGAGCTCAACCCGCCTGAGCTCGCCGAGAAAATCTCGGCGAAGGGCTTCATCCAGGCTACCGGCTTTCGCATCGTCGAGGTCGAGCCGGGATATGCGGAAGTGGCGCTGACGCGCCGCGACGACCTCGTGCAATTCTTCGGCCATTTCCACGGCGGGGTTATCGCGTCGCTGGCCGACCATGCGGCCGGTATCGCCGTGACCTCGGGCCTGCCCAGGGGCCGGATCGGGGTGACCGTCGAGCTGAAGGTCAATTTCCTCTCCCCCGCCGACCGCAACGAGCTTGTGGCGCGCGCCAAAACCCTGCAAATGTCGGGCTCGATCGGTGTCGCCACCGTCGAGATTTTCACCCGAGACGAAAAGTCCGAGCGCCTATGCGCATTCTGCACTGCCACGATGCGCGCGCTTGACCTACCACCTGAGTTCCGATGACTGCTCAAGAACACCAGCAAGACGAACACGCCGATATCCGCGAGGCGGTCGCCAAACTCTGCGCCCAGTTCCCGGGCGAATATTGGCGCAAGCTTGATCGCGAGATGGCTTACCCCTCGGCCTTTGTCAATGCGCTGACGGAAGCCGGCTATCTCTCCGTGCTGATCCCGGAAGAATATGGCGGCGCGGGCCTGAAGCTTTCGGCCGCGACCGCGATCCTGGAAGAGATTCACCGCGCGGGCTGCAACGCCGGCGCCTGCCACGCCCAGATGTACACGATGGGAACGGTGCTGCGGCATGGCAGCGAGGAGCAGAAGGCGAAATGGCTGCCGGGGGTCGCGAGCGGCGAACTGCGGCTGCAGGCGTTCGGCGTCACCGAACCGACCAGCGGCACGGATACCTCCTCGCTGAAGACCTTTGCGAAGCGCGAGGGCAATGACAGCTACATCGTCAACGGTCAGAAGATCTGGACCAGCCGCGCCGAATATTCCGACCTGATGATCCTGCTCGCGCGCACCACGCCGAAGGAGCAGGCGAAGAAACGCACCGAGGGTCTGTCTGTGTTCCTGGTCGACATGCGCGAGGCGCGCAAGGCGGGCCTTACCATCCGTCCGATCCGCACCATGATGAACCACTCCACCACCGAAGTGTTCTTCACCGACATGAAGGTGCCGGCGGAAAACCTGATCGGCGAGGAAGGCAAGGGTTTTAGGTACATCCTCTCCGGCATGAACACCGAGCGCATCCTGATTGCGTCGGAATGCATCGGCGACGCCAAATGGTTCATCGCGAAAGCCACCAATTACGCCAAGGAGCGCGCCGTGTTCGGCCGGCCGATCGGCCAGAACCAGGGCATCCAGTTTCCGATCGCAAAATCCTACGCCTCGATGCGCGCCGCCGAGCTGATGGTGAAAGAAGCGACCCGCAAATACGAGGCGGGGCTCGATTGCGGCGCGGAAGCGAATATGGCCAAGATGCTCGCCGCCGACGCCTCCTGGGAAGCGGCGAATGCCTGCATCCAGACCCATGGCGGCTTCGGCTTTGCCGAGGAATACGACGTCGAGCGCAAATTCCGCGAGACGCGGCTCTACCAGGTCGCGCCGATCTCGACCAATCTGGTGCTGTCTTTCGTCGCCGAGCACGTGCTGGGCATGCCCCGCTCCTACTAGCGGATGTCCCGGCGAAGTGGGAACCGGTTCGGCGATAAAGGACATGCGTACAACAAGAGAAACCAACATGCTGCCGCTTGAGGGAATTACCGTCATTGCCGTGGAACAGGCGGTCGCCGCGCCGTTCTGCTCGTCGCGCCTGGCCGATGCCGGCGCCACCGTGATCAAGGTCGAACGCCCCGAGGGCGATTTCGCCCGCGCCTATGATGCAGCTGCAAAGGGCCAGAGCAGCTATTTCGTCTGGCTCAACCGCGGCAAGCAGTCGGTCGTGGTCGACCTCTCGACCAAAAGCGGCCGCGCGCAGCTCGAAGAGCTGATCGCGGGCGCCGACGTGCTGCTGCAGAACCTGAAACCCGGCTCAATGGACAAGCTCGGCTTTTCGCTGGATCGCTTGAAGAGGGATTATCCGGCGCTGATCTGCTGCACCATCACCGGCTATGGCGATGAGGGCCCCTATGCGCACCGCAAGGCCTATGATCTTCTGATCCAGGCCGAGAGCGGCCTCGCCTCGATCACCGGCGGGCCGGAAGGGCCGTCGCGTGTCGGCGTCTCCATCGTCGATGTCGCGACCGGCGCCACCGCGCATGCCTCGATCCTGGAAGCGCTGTTCGCACGCACCCGCACCGGCAAGGGCGCTGACATCCGCATTTCCATGTTCGACGTGATGGCCGACTGGCTCGCCGTGCCGCTGCTCAATTCGGAGGCCGGCAATCCGCCCAAGCGCATGGGCCTCGCCCATCCCTCGATCGCGCCCTATGGCGTGTTCCGCTCCAGGGACGGCAAGGACATTTTGATCTCGATCCAGAGCGAGCGCGAATGGAAAAAACTCTGCGCGGAAGTGCTCGGCCAGCCGAACCTGCCTGATGATCCGCGCTTCGCCAACATGCTCGAGCGCGTGCGCAACCGCGCGGCTACCGACAAGGTGGTCGGCGACGTCTTCGGATCGCTGAACCGCGACGAGCTCTTGAAGCGGCTGGACGACGCCGACATCGCCTTTGCCGAGGTCAACACCATGGCCGACCTCACGGTGCATCCGCATCTGCGCCGCATCGAGGTCGATACCCCCAGGGGCGTCGTCACCTATTCCGCGCCGGCCGCGATCTTTGTCGGCGAGCCGCGCCATTACGGCCCGGTGCCGGCGATCGACGAACATGCCGAACTGCCCAAGGTCGGGTTGCGGAAATCCTCATGACCGAAAAGCTCGATCTCGATCATTTGCGGCAATGGATTGGCCGCTCCGCGGAGGCGTCCGACATCGTCACCGCGCAGCTCGTCAAGGGCTTGCGCGCGACGCTGTTCCAGGATGTCGGCGAGCCCAGGGCGGGTGATGCCGCGCCGTTCACGGTGCACTGGTGCCTGGCGCAGCCGGTGTTTCCGATGTCGATGCTGGGCCCCGACGGCCATCCCACGCGCGGCGGCTTCCTGCCGCCGGTGCCGCTGCCGCGGCGGATGTGGGCCGGCGGCGAACTCGAATTTCTCGATCCCCTGCGTGTGGGCGATGAAGCCAAGCGCACCTCGCGCATATCAGACGTGACGCTCAAGACCGGCTCGACGGGCACACTGTGCTTCGTCTCGGTCGAGCACGTGGTGACGACGCCGCGCGGCATCGCGATCCGCGAGCGCCAGGATATCGTCTATCGCGACATAGGTGGTGCGCCGGCTACGACGCCCAAAGCGCCGCCGCCACCACCCGTGGCGAAACACCGCGAGACCCATGTCTCGGACCCGGTGCTGCTGTTCCGCTACTCGGCGCTGACCTTCAACGGTCACCGCATCCATTACGACCGCGACTACGTCACCAAGGTGGAGGGTTATCCCGGGCTGATCTTCCACGGCCCGCTGCAAGCGGCGTTCATCGTCGAGCTTGCGGCGAAGCTGCATGGCGGCACGCCGCCGGCGAGGCTCGCCTATCGCGGCGTACAGCCGCTGTTCGAGGGCAGCGAGTTTTCCGTCAATGCCAACGACAATGCCGGCAGCATGGAGCTGTGGACCGCGAACGCCGAAGGCCAGCCCACGATGAAGGGAACGGCGACGTGGTGAAGGCGCCGAAGAGCGGCAAAGCCGTCACCGTCAAGCAGGCGACGTTCGACCTCCTGCGCGCCTTCGGCATCAAAAGGGTCTTCGGCAATCCCGGCTCGACCGAATTGCCGTTCTTGTCCGACTGGCCAAGTGACATCGATTATGTGCTGGGTCTGCAGGAAGCCAGCGTCGTCGGCATGGCCGACGGCTACGCACAGGCGACGCGCAACGCCGGTTTCGTCAATTTGCATTCGGCGGCCGGCGTCGGCAACGCGCTCGGCAACATCTACACCGCCCATCGCAACCAGACGCCGCTCGTGATCACCGCGGGCCAGCAGGCGCGCTCGATCCTGCCGCTGCAGGCGTTTCTCCATGCCGAGCGCGCCTCGGAGTTCCCGCGGCCCTATGTGAAGTACAGCGTCGAGCCAGCGCGCGCCGAGGACGTGCCGGCCGCGATCGCGCGCGCCTATTACACTGCCATGCAGCCACCCTGCGGGCCGACCTTCGTCTCGGTCCCGATCGACGACTGGACGCATCCGGTACAGCCGGTCACCGCACGAAAAGTCAGCCGCGAGATCGGCCCCGATCCTGACGCGATGAAGATGCTGGTCGCAGCGCTGTCGGCCAGCAAGCACCCGGCCCTCGTCGTCGGCCCCGGCGTCGACCGCGCGGAAGCCGTCGATGTCATGGTGAAGGTCGCCGAGAAAACGAAAGCCGCGGTCTGGGTCAGCCCGTTCTCGGCGCGCTGTTCGTTCCCGGAACGGCATCCGCAATTCACCGGCTTCCTGCACGCCTCGCCCGGTCAACTCTCGGACGCGCTGCGCAATTACGACCTCGTGGTCGTGATCGGCGCGCCAGTCTTCACCTTCCATGTCGAGGGCCATGCTTCGATCTTCGACGGCGCTACCACGATCTTCCAGATCACCGACGATCCCGATGCCGCAGCTGTGTCGCCCGCCGGCACCAGCATCGTCGCGACCATGAAGCCTGCGCTCGCGATGCTGCTGGAGCTGTTGCCGGATACCAAGCGCGCGGCGCCAGCCGGCCGCACCTTGCCGCCTGCGCCCGCAGCGGCCGATCCGATCCCAGTCGAATTCCTGGTGCATTCGCTGTCGACAGCGATGCCGGCCGACGCGGCACTGGTCGAAGAAATCCCCTCGCACCGTCCGGCGATGCAAAAATTCATGCCGATGCGCGGCCAGGACAGTTTTTACACGATGGCGAGCGGCGGCCTCGGCTACAGCCTGCCGGCCGCGGTCGGCATGGCGCTCGGCCGGGACAAGCGCCACACGGTCTGCCTGATCGGCGATGGATCGGCGATGTATTCGATTCAGGCACTGTGGACCGCGGCGCAGCGCAAGCTGCCGCTGACGGTGGTCGTGATCAACAATGCCGGCTACGGCGCGATGCGCTCCTTCAGCCAGGTGATGCAGGTCCGCAATGTCCCCGGCCTCGATCTGCCCGGCATCGATTTCGTGAGGATCGCCGAGGGCATGGGCTGCAATGCCGTGCGCGTGGCCAAGGCCTCGGAGCTGGCGCCGGCGCTCAAGCGCTCGCTCGCGCACAAGGGCGTCAGCCTTGTCGAAGTCGTCGTCGATTCCGCCGTGCCGCTGCTCTACGCGCAGAAGAGCTGACGCCGGCTAAAGCGCGATGAGATTAGGTCGAATCGTCATCGCGCTTTAGGTTTTTGATTGAGCATGATCTTTTCGGAAAACCGCTACACACTTTTCCGGATCATGCTCTAGTCTTTCAGTGCCGAAAGATCCTTCGGCAACATCCGCTTGAACAGCGCGAGCATGCGGCGCGCCTCCTTGGTCGGCAGCGTGACTGCATGACGCACGGCGGCCGCGATCAACGTCATGATCAGCCGGGAGAGCGCCGCCAGCGCCGGCTCCGGCGCGTCGGGCGCGATCCGCCGCAGCGCATCCGACAGCAGGCCGGAGAGATAGGTGACATCTTCCTCATCGAGCTTTTGCAGGGCGCGATCGGCCTGGGTCGCCTGCCAGATGTCGCGCATGACGGGCACGTCGATGAACATCTGATAATAGCTGTCGGTGATGCGGCACAGCGCCGGATGCAGGTCGCGGCCGCCCTTCACCACCGATAGATCGCGCCGGACGCAATCGCGTCCGACCGCGTTGTAGCGCTCCGCGAGTGTGCCGATGATCGCGGTCTTGTCGGGGAAGTATTGATAGAGCGAGCCAAAGGCGACGCCACTTCGTTCGACCAGGTCGCTCATACGGAACGCTTCGCTGCCCTTTTCCGCGATCAGTTCGGCCGCGCATTCGAGGATGCGCTCGAAGCGCTCCCGGCTGCGTTGCTGGCCGGGAACCAGCCGCGCCAGGCTTCGCGTTTCCGCTTTTCCTCGTTCCTCCTTTTTTTGCGCCATTGCCCTTTGTGCCCTCAGAAATATGCCTTGACGGATCAAATACGAGAGATTATCGCTTTCTACAAATACGAGAATTACTCGCATTTTGGGATCCGAAACCATGCGCCAGCATCTCGTCACCGTCTTGCTCTGGTTTTCCGCCATCGGCTGTAGCCTGCTCGCAGGCGTCTATTTCGCCTTCTCGACTTTCGTGATGACGGCGCTCGGCCGCATCGACCAGGCGGCCGGTATTTCGGCCATGAACGCAATCAACACGGTGATCGTGCAATCGCTGTTCATGCCGTTCTTCCTGGGAACGACGCTGACCAGCCTGGTGCTGGCCGTGATGCAGTTGCTTCGCTGGAACGAAGCCGGCTCGGCGGCAGTGATCGCGGGCGGGTTGGTCTACGTCATCGGCATGTACGCCGTGACGATGTTCTTCAACGTGCCGCTCAACGACGCGCTCGCGGCCGCTGTCCCAGCGAGCAGCGAAGCGAAGTCGCTCTGGCAGCGCTACCTTAGCGACTGGACCTGGTGGAATCACGTCCGCACGGTCACTTCCACGCTTGCTTCCGCGCTCTTCATCGCGGCACTCTCCGCGAGATAGCGGCTGCAGCTATGCGGCAAAAGGTAACAAGGCCGGTTCGCAAAACCGGCCTTTTTCCCTGGCGTGCCGAAAACGACCGCAGTTAACATCCGCAACGGACGTTTTGTTTCGCCTAGCGGGAGCAATGCCATGTCGGCGGCCGACAAGCTTTTCGCAGGATCGATTCCCGAAATCTACGATTCCCTCCTGGTTCCTCTCATATTCGAGGTTTACGCGCGCGATCTGGCCGCGCGAGTGGCGCGCCTCGCGCCACGGGACGTGCTGGAAACAGCGGCCGGCACCGGCGCTGCGACCCGCGCGCTGGTATCGCAACTCTCCCCGCAATGCCGCATCGTGGCAAGCGATCTCAACCAGCCCATGCTGGATCGCGCGGCCACCAAGCCGGCGCTTGCAGGTCGCGTCACCTTCCAGCAAGCCGACGCGCTGGCGCTCCCGTTCGGCGACGGCACATTCGATGTCGTCGCATGCGAGTTCGGCGTCATGTTCTTTCCGGACCGGATCAAAGGCTACAGGGAGGCGCGCCGCGCGCTCAAGCCACGCGGTCATTTGCTCTTCAATGTGTGGGACAAGATCGGCGCAAATGATTTCGCCAATACCGTCCACGAAGCTGTGGCGGCTTTATTCCCGAACGACCCGCCCGCCTTCTTGGCGCGCACTCCGCACGGCTACCACGACATCGAGAAGATTTGCGAAGACCTGAAAGCGGCGGGCTTCGCGGAGATTTCGGCCGAAACCATCGATCACTTGAGCAAGGCCGCATCACCGCGTGAGGCGGCAGTTGCGTTCTGTCAGGGCACACCGCTGAGAAATGAGATCGAGTCGCGCAGCGCCTCCCTCGAAGTCGTGACGGTTGCGGCAGCCGCAGCACTGGCCAAGCGATTTGGCAGCGGCCCGATCGAAGGCCGCATCAGGGCACATGTGATCACGGCCAGCGATTGACGTAGCCGCAGCGCCCCAAAACTATTTCCCGTAGGTCTCGCGCATCTTCGCCTGAATTTTCGCCATGCCTGATATCCAGCGGTCGTAATTCTCGGTCTTCTTGCGCATGTAGCCGAGCACCTGCGGGTGCGGCAGGATCACGAACGTCTCCTGCTCGAGGCCCGCCAGCACGTCTTTCGCGACCTGCTCCGGCGAGAGGTCGCCGTCGCCGGATTGCGGACCCTTCGGGATCGAGCGCAGCATGTTGGTGTCGACGCCCTGCGGACACAGGATCGAGACCTTGATGCCGTCGGCGCGATGCGAGATCGCGAGGTTTTCGGCAAAGCCGACCGCGGCATGCTTCGTCGTCGAATAAGCCGGGCTGCCGACCTGCGACAACAGGCCTGCCGCCGAGATCGTGTTGAGGAAATAGCCGCCGCCGCGCGCCTTGTAGCGCGGCACCAGATGCCGCGCGGCGTAGACATGGGCCATCACATGGATCGCCCAGCTGCGCTGCCACGGCTCGTCCGACGTGCCGCCGGCATTGACCGACAAGGGATCGAAACCGCCGCCGATGCCGGCATTGGAGCAGAACAGCGCGATCGGGCCGAACTGCCGCTCGGTCTCGTCGATCACATGCAGCACATCCGTTTCCTTGGCGACATCGCACTGGAACGCCGCGCCATGAACCGCTGCGGCAACAGCACGCGAATTGGCGCCGTCGAGGTCGACGACCACCACCTTGGCCGCGCCCGAGCCGTGAAAGGCCTCGCACAGCGCTTTGCCGATGCCATTGCCGCCGCCGGTGACGACCACCACCTTGCCGGTCACTTGCATCGTCGCCTCCCGCCGTTGTTTTTGTTCAGGTCAGGACGAGGTCCATCACCGCCGTATAGTGGCAGGCCGCGCCCAACAGCACGAAACAATGCCAGATCACGTTCTGGAAGCGCAACCGCCGCCAGGCGTGAAAGATCACGCCCAGGCTATAGAGTGCCCCGCCGGCCAGCACCAACCACAGCGCGGTCTTCGGCAGGCCGGAGACGACAGAGTGGTAGAGCATGACACCGCTCCAGCCGAGCGCGAGGTAAAGCCCGGTCGAGAGCCGGTCGAACCGGCCGGGCCAGGCGAGCTTCAGTGCGATGCCGAACGCCGCGACGCACCAGACGCCGACCAGCAGCACCAGTGCGACCACGCTGTCCTTTAGTTCCAGGATGAAGGGCGTGTAGGTCGCCGCGATCAGGACATAGATCGCCGAATGATCGAAGCGCCGAAGCACCCATTTGGTGCGCGACACCGGCCAGAGGTTATAGGTCGCCGACAAGACCAGCATCGACAGCAGGCCCGCGACATAGATCGAGACCGCGACGATAGAGAGCGCGCTGGCATAGACCGCGGTGAGCACCACCAGCACGGTCGCGGCAATCAGGCCGAACAGGATGCCAATGGCATGCACGACACCATCGGCGATAAGCTCGACCTTGTCGTAGTTCCACCGGATCGCGCCGGTCGCAGTCGAGGCGAGTTGCTTCAGCTGGAAGATCGTCATGGACCACCTGCAGATCTCTGGCGAACCAGATAGACAATAGGTGTCGCGAGGTCAACGCGACGTTCAAGCCGCCCTCGCAAAACCCAGTCAACCGCAATCGCGTCCGAAATGTGAAGCTTGATTTTGGCCCGCCAATCGCCACTTTTCGGGGCAAGTCGCCCATCGATTACCCCCCGACGCCGAGCGTTTTCCTTTAATCCATGGCTCCCAGTTTTTCCGAAATCATCGAGGAAGCGCGGCTGTCGGCGCGGGCGCTGCTCGACTATGGCGAGCACTTTTTCAACCCGACGGTGCGGCTCGGCGTCACCGGCCTGTCGCGCGCCGGCAAGACCGTGTTCATCACCGCCCTGGTCCACGGGCTGACGAAAGGCGGCCGCTTTCCCGTGTTCGAAGCGTTCAATTCTGGACGGATCGCGCGGGCAGAGCTCGCGCCGCAGCCCGACGATGCGGTGCCGCGTTTCGACTATGAGAACCATTTGCACACCTTGATCGAGGAGCGGCGCTGGCCGAACTCGACCATCGATATCAGCGAACTCAGGCTCGTGATCGATTACCAGCGCCACAGCGGCGCCGACCGGCGGCTTACGCTCGATATCGTCGACTATCCCGGCGAATGGCTGCTCGACCTGCCGCTGCTGGACAAATCTTTTGAGCAATGGTCGGCCGAGAGCCTCATATTGTCGCGCGAGGCGCCCCGCGCGCATCTCGCCGCCGCCTGGCACGCCCAACTCGCAACGCTGAGTGCGGAGGGCAAGGAAGACGAACAGGCGACGCTAGCCTCCGCAAGGCTGTTCACCGAGTATCTTCGCGCCTGCCGCGACGAACGCTTCGCCATGAGCCTGCTGCCGCCCGGCCGTTTCCTGATGCCCGGCAATCTCAAGGGCTCGCCGGCGCTGACCTTCGCGCCGCTCGATGTTCCCGCTGACGGTAGCGCGCCGGAGGGTTCATTGTGGGCGATGATGGTGCGGCGCTACGAGGCCTACAAGGACGTCGTGGTGCGACCGTTCTTTCGCGACCACTTTGCACGGCTCGATCGCCAGATCGTGCTGGTCGATGCGCTTGCTGCGTTCAATTCCGGGCCCGAAGCGCTGCACGATCTCGAGGCGGCGCTTGCCGGCATTCTCGATTGCTTCCGGGTCGGGCGCAGCACCATCCTGTCCACGCTGTTCCGGCCGCGGATCGACCGCATCCTGTTTGCGGCGACCAAGGCCGACCATCTGCATCATCTGAGCCACGACCGACTGGAAGCCGTGCTGCGCCGCGCTGTGACAAAGGCGGTCGCGCGGGCGGAAGCGACCGGCGCGGAGATCGACGTCGTCGCGCTCGCCGCGGTGCGCGCCACCCGCGAAGCGATGGTCGCGCGCGGTCGCGACAAATTGCCGTCGATCCTTGGTACGCCAGCGCCAGGAGAGAGCGCCAACGGCGAGATCTTTGACGGCAATACCGAAGTCGCGACGTTTCCCGGCGATCTGCCGGCCGATCCGGAGGCGTTGTTTAATGGCGATGGCGGCTTTCGTGGTCTATCCTCGACGCCGGCCGACAACAGCGATTTCCGCTTTCTGCGCTTCCGCCCGCCGCTGCTGGAGCGTGACGGCGCAGGCGAACCCGCGCTGCCTCACATCCGCCTTGACCGGGCGCTGCAGTTCCTGATCGGAGACCGGCTGCAATGAACGATCGATCGAAACATCGGCGTCCCGCGACCTTCCGGCTCGACGATCCCGCCGTGACGGTCATCGATGCCGACGACGCCGGCAAGCCCGCGCGCGGTACCGTGCAGATCACGCCGGAACACGATCCGGCCCAGCTGCCGGTTCCGATTGAGGCGCCGGCCGTGCCGCGCCGGGCATTCGGCTGGGGCACCGTGTTCTGGTCCGGCGTCGCCGGCCTGGTGCTGCTCGGCCTCGGGCTCGGCGTCACCCATCTGATTGAGGACCTGTTTGCTCGCAGCGAAAGCCTGGGCGTGGTCGGCATCGCTTTCACGGCCGCGGCAGCGCTGGCGCTGGGCGTGATCACCCTGCGCGAACTGCTGGCACTGGTGCGGCTTGCGACCATCGAAAAGCTGCATGCGCGCGCCGAGAGCGTGCTGCTCAGCGACGACCGCGACCAAAGCCGCGCCATCCTGAAGGACCTGCTCAAGCTCGCGCATGAGAAGCCGCAGCTTGCGCGCGCCCGCACCGCGCTGATCGGCCATGCTGACGAGATCATCGACGGCGCCGATTTGATCAAGCTCGCCGAGCGCGAATTGATGACCCCGCTGGACACGGAGGCACGCCGCCTTGTTTCCTCCGCGGCGCAGCGCGTCTCCATCGTCACTGCGATCAGCCCGCGCGCCGCGATCGACATAATCTTCGTATTCGTGGCCTCGCTGCGTCTGATCCGGCAGCTTGCGCGGCTCTATGGCGGCCGGCCCGGCGCGCTCGGCATGATCCGGCTGCTGCGCCATGTGATCGCGCATCTCGCCATCACCGGCGGCATGGCCGCAAGCGACAGCCTGGTGCAGCAGATGCTGGGCCATGGAATCGCTGCCAAGCTGTCGCAGCGGCTCGGCGAGGGCATGCTGAACGGCCTCCTCACCGCCCGCCTCGGGCTCGCCGCGATCGATGTGACGCGCCCCCTCCCCTTCACCGCGCTGCCGCGCCCGGCGCTGACCGATCTCGCCAGGGACCTGTTGAAGAAACGCGAGGAAGACGAGTAGCTACCGCGTCTGTTCGCGAATGAAATCCGTAATCAGGCCCAGCGCTTCGACCGAGGCCGGGATCGTCGGGTTCTGCGAAATGAACGTGTGGGGCTGGCCCTCGAACTTCCGGAGCGTGATCCGGCCGCCGGCCTTTGTGTAAGCGGCGACAAACCTATCGGCCATGTCGGGGGTGACGTTGGCATCAGCCGTTCCCTGGATCAGCAAGGCTGACGGCAGCTTGCGCGCCTCGCCGCTCTCCAGGATGGTTTGCGGATTGGCTTCGGCCATTGCAGCTTCCGTCAGGAAGAAGGCATCGTGATTTTTGACCAGCCGCTCATTACCGGTTTCGCGCGCCATGTTGTAGCGCGCCACGGGGTCTGAAATCGGCCAGCACACGACCACGAAACCAAGGCTCGCATCGACGTCGCTGGCGCCGGCGAGCGTCAGCGCGGCGTATCTGGCATCGCGCGGCCGCAGCACGTTCAGCCACAATTGATGCCCGCCGCTCGAGGTGCCGAGTCCTCCGACGCGGCTCGCGTCACCGCCCAATTTCGCGATGTTGGTCTTCAGCCACCTGATGCCGAGGTTGATGTCGGCGATCGAGGCGGGATAGGGCGATGCGGGCGCCATACGAAAATCCAGCGCCAGCACCGCCGTGCCGGCGGCGGCGATCACCTGATCCATGGCGGCATTTTGCAGCCGGTCGTTGGCGACCCATGCGCCGCCATGCACGTCGACGATGGCCGGAAAGCCGGTGGCGCCGCGCGGACGATAGAGGCGGGCGAGCAACGGCGTGTCGCCGGCCCGGCCGTATTCGAGGTCCTCCGCGATCACCTCGTATTTTTGCGCGAGCTCGTTTGTATCCATCCCGAATACCTCTTTCGCGATTACGCCCGCCCTGCAGGCCAGTGTAAACTTTGCGCCAGCACGCGCCAGCGGAAGAAAGGCGTATCCGGCGGCGGGGACAACTCGGGCGTCCAGCCTGTCAGCTTTTCCAGCGCATAGGTATCCATCACGATCCCCCGCCAGACGCGCTCGACCCGTTCCAGCGGCTCGCGCTTGGCGCCGGTCAGATCCCATAGCCGCAGCAGCTGGTCGGGCTCGCGCGCAACATAGAGCCCGGTGTGGCCCTTGATGCGATCCATGCCGGGATCGGCAAAGCCCTGGAACCGTCCGCGCTCGGTGACTTCGATGACGGGGATGCGATCCCCAAAGAACCAGCGCAGCATCGCATAGGTGCGGTAATCCGTGGTCGCGATCCAGGTCGCGCCGGTCTTCTGCAATTCCGCCTCGGCGCGCGCCACCACCGTTTCGTAGCCTGCCTCGCCGCCGATCGGATCGGCGCGGCCGATGAAATTCCAGGGAGAGGCGACATAGTACCAGGCCACCAGAACGACCATCGCGATGCCGGTGACCACGGCGGTGTTGGCCCAGAAGATGGAAGACTTGATCATCCAGGCGGGAAAATTTTCACGCGGCAGCATGGCGATATTGATGGCTGCGGCCGCAAAGCCGGCGGGCCACATGAACATCGGCCAGGTGTCACCCACTCGCAACGTCAGCGACTTCCAGAAGAAATACAGGAATGGAACGATCACCGCGGTCGAGAGCAGGATTGCGACCGGCTCGCGGTTGCGATAGCCGCGCCAGGCTGTGAAGCCGAGCCCCGACAAAACCACGGGGAATAGTACGAAGCCGACCAGCCCCCATTGCAGCCCGATATAGTCGCCGACGGTGCGGAGCGAAAATTCATGCGCGGCGGTCGCGCGCACCGCCTGGAAGCGGAGCGACGCCCAGTCGTGCTGGTAGTTCCAGATCAGGACCGGCGAGAACAGCGCGAGTCCGATCAGCGCCGCGAGCCAGGGATAGGGCGAACGCAATTGCCGCAGCCGCCAGTCCGGCACCAGCATGAAAGCGGCGACCGCCGGCAGCAGCATCACGACCGTGAATTTCGACAATAGCGACAGCCCGCCGAACATGCCGGCGGCCAACCACCAGCGCTGATCGTTGCTCTCTGCGAGCCGGACCAGCGACCAGATCATCGCGACCGCAAACGGGATCAGCGCCACGTCGGGCGCCACCTTCGACATCAACAGCCCGTAATAGAGCGCAGCCTCCGGCATCAGCACGGCGAACACGATCGCCCTGATGTCGTACGTCACGCGACGGACGATGTCGGCGAGCAGCAATTGCGTGACGGCCATCGCGACGATGCCGCCAAAGCGGACCCCGAGATTGGTGTCGCCGAAGATCGCCGTGCCGAAGCGGATGAACCAGGCGATCATGGGGGGATGATCGAGGAACGACAGCACATGTTCCTTCGACCAGGTCCAGTAATAGGCCTCGTCGGTGCGCAGATCGATCAGGCTGGCATAGGCGATCCGCAACGCGGTCATCGCCGCGATCACGATCACGGCAACGACCAAAGGCCGCGCGGATCGATCGGATTGGCGGGCGTGAAGGGGAAGAGAGGCCTGTGTCACGGCGCTTTCTCCCCGACTCCCCCGAGAGAGTCAACGTGCGATCGTTTCTCCTCTGGAATGAATGTCACTGATCGCTGATAATGATCATATGGATCAGATGGCCCCCGTTTCGCGCGAACAGATCAGGACCTTCCTTCGCGGCATCGGCGTGCGGCAGGTCCGCCTTGTCTGCGGCATGGTGCTGTTCACCTATCTGATCAGCCATTTCCTCAACCACGCGCTCGGCAACATCTCGCTCGATGCCCTCGCAGAGGGCGTTTATTACCACACGGTGTTCTGGCAGTTCCCGCCCGTTGCCATCATCTTCTATACCTCGGCGCTCTTACATTCCGGCCTTGGAATCTGGGCGCTGTATCAGCGCCGGCAATTCAGCTGGAAGGCGATGGAGCCGCTGCAGCTCGCGCTGGGTCTGAGCGTACCGCTGCTCGTTGCCTTCCACGTTATCGGCGTTCGGCTCGGCCAGACGCTGTTCGCGCACGAGAAGCTATATCCGCAGGAGCTGCATGCATTCTGGGTCTCGCACCCGATCAAGGCACTGCAGATCTCGACGGTGTTTTTGATCGCCTGGGTGCATGGCTGCATCGGCCTGTATTTCTGGCTGCGCATGAAGCCATGGTTCAGGCGCGCCGCCCCCTTCCTGCTCGCGGCCGCCGTGCTGGTGCCGACACTGGCGCTGCTTGGGTTTTATCAGGCGGGCCGCTCCGTCATCGCCTTGAGCGGCGATGCCGCCTGGCAGGCAGCCAATCTCGGAGAGCGTCAGGTCGGAACGCCGGCCGAGCAGCACACGCTGGACAACATCGTTGATTATTTCATCGCGGGCTATCTCGGCCTGATCGGGATCGTGATCCTGGCGCGCGGCGCCCGCGCCCTCCACGAGCGCCGCGGCGGCATGATCAATCTCTCCTACGGCAATGGCCGCACGGTGCGAGTGCCCAGGGGCCTCAGCGTGCTGGAAGCGAGCCTGCGCAACAACGTCCCACATGCGAGCGTCTGCGGCGGACGGGCGCGCTGCTCGACCTGCCGCATCCGCGTGATCGGCGATCATGCGGCGTTGCCCGAGCCGTCGCAGCGCGAGGCCTTCGTGCTTGCACGCGTCGGCAGCAACGATCCGTCGATCCGGCTTGCCTGCCAATTGCGCCCGACCGGCGACCTCTCGTTCTTCCAGCTCTTCATCCCGAGTCTCGCTTCCACCAACACGCATGCGTCGAATCCGGCCCGGATCGGCGAGGAGCGCTATCTGGTCAGCCTGTTCGTGGACATGCGCGGCTCGACGCGGCTCGCGGAAAAGCGGCTGCCGTTCGACGCGGTGTTCGTCGTCAACCGTTTCCTCGCCGCGGTGTCGCAGGCGGTGATCGAATGCGGCGGCCGGCCCAATCAATTCGTCGGCGACGGCATGCTGGCGCTGTTCGGACTCGCCTCGTCGGCACAGACCGCCTGCCGGCAGGCGATCCGCGCGGCGGCGCTGATCTCGGCCAACATCGACGAATTGAACCAGTTCCTGAGCCACGATCTGCGCGAGCCGATCCGCTTCGGCATCGGCATGCAGGGCGGCGAGGTGATCGTCGGCGACATCGGCTACCGCGACCACATGGTGTTCACCGCGCTCGGCGATCCCGTCAATGTCGCAGCCCGCCTGCAGGACATGACCAAGACGCTCGCCTGCGAGGCCATCATCTCGGAAGAAGTGCGCGCGACTGCCGGCCTTGACGAGCACGATTTGCCGCAGCAGGAAGTCGAGATCCGCGGCCGCGCCGAGCCGATGACGGTGCACGTCGTCGCGGAAGCGAAGACGCTGTCCGCCTTGGTCGACAAGCTCAGCGCCGCCGCGGCATAGGCAGCGACGCGCGAAAATCCGCGTGTGATTTCCAGCACATCTGAACATTTATTCAGGAAATTCCGGTCTTCAGAATCCGAACCTGCACCTCCAGGCGTTCGACTTACGGACGGTGGGTATCACTGCAACCCGCGCCTGAAGCAAAACGCCACGGCGCAACATTTGGAGAATGACCATGATCCGCAAACTTGTTCTTGGACTCGCTGCCGCTGCCACCATCAGCGCCGCCTCCCTCGTTCCTACCGCTGCTTCCGCACACGGCTTCGGCTTCGGCGGCGGCTGGGGTCATCACTGGGGTTTCCATCGCTTCGGCTACGGCTTCGGCGGCCCGGTCGTTAGCTCCTGCTACGCGGTGACCCCGTACGGTCGGATCGTCAACGTCTGCTACTGAGCAAAAGCTCCGTGCCTGACGGAAATCCCGGCCGCCCATCGCGGCCGGGATTTTCGCGTCTCGTTTTGCATCGGAACCGCTTGCGTCCAAAGCATGATTTGACTTGCGTGACGCTGCTGTGACATTTGGGCTTCCTGATTCCGGTGATGACCGGAATCAAACAAGAAGCTTCGGAGGAAGCCCGAAATGCTCGATCGACGAGAATTGCTCAAGCGCGCCGGCATGGCTGCGCTTGCGACCGGTTTTGGTTCAACGCGGGCGTTCGCGCTCGATACCGTAAAACTCCCCTTCGACAATGGCGAGCGTCCGCTCGTCACCTATCCGCAGAAGCGCCCGATGATCGGCCTGACCAGCCGGCCACCGCAGCTCGAGACGCCGTTCTCGATCTTCAACGATGGTCCGATCACGCCGAACAACGCGTTCTTCGTGCGCTATCATCTCGCCGACGTGCCGCTCAACATCGATCCCGACACCTTCACGCTGGAAGTGAAAGGCAAGGTCGATCGTCCGCTGAAGCTGTCGCTGAAGGATATCCGCAAGCTCAAAGCCACCGAGATCGTCGCGGTCAATCAGTGCTCAGGCAACAGCCGCGGCTTCTTCGAGCCGCGCGTCGCCGGCGGCCAGCTCGGCAATGGCGCGATGGGCAATGCGCGCTGGCACGGCGTGCCGCTGAAGACCGTGCTCGACATGGCCGGCGTGCAGGCCGGCACCAAACAGGTGGCCTTCGCTGGCCTCGACGGACCGGTGATGGACAAGACGCCGGACTTCGCCAAAGCGCTCGACATCGACCATGCCCGCGACGGCGAGGTGATGCTGGCCTATGGCATGAACGGCGACGACCTGCCGGTTCTCAACGGCTTTCCGCTCCGTCTCGTGGTGCCCGGCTATTACGGCACCTACTGGGTCAAGCATCTCAACGAGGTCACCGTGCTCGACCACGAGTTCGACGGCTTCTGGATGAAGTCCGCCTACCGGATCCCCGATACGCCCTTCAATTCGGTCGAGCCGGGCACGACGCCAAAAGCGACCATCCCGATCAACCGCTTCACGGTGCGCTCCTTCATCACCAGCGTCAGCGACGGCGCGAAGCTGAAGCACGGCCGAGCCATGCTCAGGGGCATCGCCTTCGACGGCGGCAAGGGCGTCAAGCAAGTCGAGGTCTCGACCGACGGCGGCAAGACCTGGATACCGGCAAAGCTCGGCCGCGATCTCGGCAGATATTCGTTCCGCGAATGGAAGCTGCCGGTGAAGCTGGCGACCGGCGGTCATGAACTGAAGGTGCGCGCCACCTCCAACAGCGGCGAGACGCAGCCGGCCGAGCCCAGATGGAATCCGGCCGGGTACTTGCGCAACGTCATCGAAACCACGCGCGTGACCGCGGCCTGAGGAGTACGATCATGAAGCATCACCCCCTCCTCGCCCTCGCCGCGGCCACCACGCTCGGTCTTGTCGCCGCGCGCGCGGTGCCCGTGATCTACAAGCTGCCCGACGAGACGGCGACGTTCAAACCCGGCCCCAACCTCGACGTGGTGCAGAACAATTGCACCGGCTGCCACTCGGCCGATTACATCAACACTCAGCCGCGCAACGTGAAGTCGAGGAAGGATTTCTGGCAGGCCGAAGTCACCAAGATGATCAAGACCTACGGCGCGCCGATCGATGATTCCGACGTTCCAAAGATCGTCGAGTACCTCGCCGCGACCTATTGAGCGGGCCGCGGCCGGCGCCCCGCGAAACGCAAAAATGCCTCAAATGCGCCGTGATATCGATCGTTTCCGGCGAAATCCGATGCTTGTTTGAGCTACCAAGCTTGCCGCAACCGTCGTATCCTGCATGCCGGAATGTGCCGGTTTGCGGGGACCGGCTGTTCGCATTTTATTATTTATTGCTCCCGCGGAGACGACGGATGGCTAAAGGTACGGTCAAGTGGTTCAACCCGACCAAGGGCTATGGATTTATCCAGCCCTCCAGCGGCGGGAAGGACGTTTTCGTTCACATTTCGGCAGTGCAGAAAGCTGGGCTTTCGACGCTTAACGAAGGGCAGACCATCGAATACGAAGAGATCGCCAATCGCGGCAAGACCTCGGCCGAGAACATCAAGGTCTAGCGCGGCACGCGGCCACTCCCGGACGTAATCCGGGAGCGGGGCTTTCGAAAAATTTTATCTGAGAAAATTGCCTTCGGAAAGAGCGGCGACCGTTCTTCCCGCGCATCGGATGTCTATTGCAGTGGCCGAGCCGGTTGGTTGCGACTCACCGGACCTGGAACGCGCGCCACGACGTCGGATTCTCGACCGGGCCTAATCCTCCGTTACCCACTTCTCGACGGTCATGACATCCGGCGGCTGGGCGTAGCCGCGCGGCCACAGGTCGACGACCCATTCAACCTTGGTCGCCTTTTCGACCAGCACGGCCGTGTTGTGCGGTGTCTGCAGGACCAGGGCGTTGCCGCGATAATGGGGGTTGCCGACCACGTGGTATTTGAACAGGCCCCACTCCTGCAGCACCAGCAACAGGCTGGTGGTGTTGCGGGTGGTGTCCCAGCAATCGAAATTGTGTTTGTCATCGAAGTAGCGGAAGTCGGCTTTGGCGACGCGCTTGTCTGTTCCGATGACCGGTCCCATCCTGCGGTCGAACCAGATCACCGCCTTCTGCACGGCCGCCCGTTCGGCTGCGGCGGAGGCGCGGCCGGCGGCGAGAATCGTGGTCAAGGCCCTCCGGTCGGCGGCCGTGAAGTCGAGGGTTTCGCGGCGCCGGCACACGAACCCGTAGCAAACCGTCATTGAGCTGGCCGACGGTGGATAGATCGAAACCGTCGTGTACAGGGCCGCCTGGGACGGGCTCAATTCGACCGCGGATACCGGCGCGCTGGCCATCGGCGACAGTGCGAGCAGTACCACTGCGGAACCACAAAATGCCTTGCCGGAACCATGCCGTCGTCCCAGCCCCTTCATCAGCCCCATGCTCGACCACATCCAGTGAAAAATCTCGCGAAAATCGTCGCCGCTGTATCGCGATACAAAGGCGAGCGCCATGATAAGGCAAGCACCTTTGAACTCTGGACCGCCATGAAATCTGATTCTGTGGCCTTTGCGCCATTCTCCGCGCCATACGCGTCCGACGATGGCGCCATTGCGGCGGAGCTGCTGGCCGCCGCCCGCCTCGAGCCCGAGCAGGAAGCGCGAATCGACCAGACGGCGACGCGGCTGGTCGAGGCGATCCGCGCCAATGACGACCCGCTCGGCGGCGTCGAGGACATGCTGCGCGAGTTCGCGCTGTCGACCAAGGAGGGCCTCGCGCTGATGGTATTGGCGGAGGCGCTGCTCCGCGTGCCGGACGCCCGCACCGCCGACCGCTTCATCGAGGACAAGCTCGGCGAAGGCGATTTCATCCACCACGAAACTAAATCCTCGGCCTTCCTGGTCAATGCCTCGGCCTGGGCGCTCGGCATGTCGGCGCGGGTGATCCAGCCGGGAGAGACGCCGCAGGGAACGCTGGGCCGGCTCGCCAAGCGGATCGGCGCGCCCGCGGTGCGCGCGGCGACGCGGCAGGCGATGCGGCTGATGGGCAGCCATTTCGTGCTTGGCGAAACCATCGAAGCGGCGCTC
This sequence comes from Bradyrhizobium sp., assembly GCA_035568535.1. Lineage (GTDB taxonomy): Bacteria > Pseudomonadota > Alphaproteobacteria > Rhizobiales > Xanthobacteraceae > Bradyrhizobium. The sequence goes on along the minus strand of DATMNV010000087.1, from coordinate 11,955 downwards.
GCGCGCGCCAGATCGCCAACGGCCCGCAGCCCCCGCTATTCCTTCGACATGCTCGGCGAAGGCGCACGCACCGCCGAAGACGCCGCGCGCTATTTTGATGCCTATGCCAGTGCCCTCGAGGCCATCGGCCGCGCCGCCGGCGACCGTGCCCTGCCCGATCGGCCCGGCATATCGGTAAAACTTTCCGCGCTGCATCCGCGCTTCGAGGCGGTGAGCCACGGGCGGGTCATGCGCGAGCTGGTGCCGCGCCTGGTCGAGCTGGCGCGGCGCGCCAAGACGTACGATCTGAACTTCACCGTCGATGCCGAGGAAGCCGACCGACTGGAATTGTCGCTCGATGTGATCGCTGCGACGCTGGCCGAGGCTTCGCTCGCCGGCTGGGACGGCTTTGGGCTCGCGATCCAGGCCTATCAAAAGCGCGCCTGTGACGTGATCCTCTACGTCGACCGGTTGGCGCTCGCCTACCAGCGGCGGCTGATGGTGCGCCTGGTCAAGGGAGCCTATTGGGACACCGAGATCAAGCGCGCGCAGGAGCGCGGGCTCAGCGATTATCCCGTGTTCACGCGCAAGGCGATGACCGATCTCAACTACGTTGCCTGTGCACGATTGCTCCTGAGATTGCGGCCGCGCCTGTTCCCGCAATTTGCCACCCACAATGCGCTGACCGTCGCAACCGTGCTCGAGCTCGCCGACGGCGCAGGCGGATTCGAATTCCAGCGCCTGCATGGGATGGGAGAGGCGCTCTACGCGCGCCTTGGCGAAGATCGCCCCGACATTGCCTATCGCACCTATGCGCCGGTCGGCAGCCATCGCGATCTCCTCGCCTATCTGGTGCGGCGGCTGCTCGAGAACGGCGCCAACTCCTCCTTCGTGGCGCTCGCGGCCGATGGTGCGGTGCCGGTCGAAACCTTGCTGCGACGGCCGGCCGACATCATCGGCAGCCCCGGCGGGGCGCGGCACAAGCACATCCCGCTGCCGCGCGAGATGCTGCGGCCGCAGCGGATCAATTCGAACGGTATCGAGTTCGGCGAACGCGCCGCGCTGAACAAGCTGCTCGCCGCGGTAGCCGCCGCGAATGTGCCCGCACCCGGCAGCGTTGCCGATGCGACACCTGCCCAGGCCAACGCGGCCATTGCTGCGGCACGCGAGGGATTTCGAAGCTGGAGCGCGACGCCGGCGCAGGATCGCGACGCCGCGCTGTGCCATGCCGCCGATCTCCTGGAGCGGCGCGCGGCACATTTCATCGCGCTGCTGCAGCGTGAGGGCGGCAAGACGCTCGATGACGCGCTCTCCGAAGTCCGCGAGGCGGCCGATTTCTGCCGCTACTACGCTGGCCAAGGCTGCAAACTCTTCGACGACGACGAGCCCATGCCGGGCCCGACCGGCGAGAGCAACACGCTGCGCCTGCGCGGCCGTGGGGTCTTTGTCGCGATCTCGCCCTGGAATTTCCCGTTGGCGATTTTCCTGGGGCAAGTCACCGCGGCCCTGATGGCCGGCAACAGCGTTGTCGCCAAGCCGGCGGAGCAGACGCCGCTGATCGCCGCTGAGGCCGTCAAGCTGCTGCATGAAGCCGGCATCCCCGCTTCCGCGCTGCATCTCGTGCCAGGCGACGGCAGCATCGGCGCCGCGCTCGTCGCCCATCCCGACATTGCCGGCGTCGTCTTCACCGGCTCGACCGAGGTCGCGCGCGCGATCAACCGGACGCTTGCCGCCAAGGACGGACCTATTGTGCCCTTGATCGCGGAGACCGGCGGCATCAATGCGATGATCGTCGATGCCACCGCCCTGCCCGAACAAGTCGCCGACGACGTCGTCACCTCGGCGTTCCGCTCCGCCGGCCAGCGCTGCTCGGCGTTGCGGCTGTTGTTCGTGCAGGACGACGTCGCCGACCGCATGATCGAGATGATCGCGGGCGCCGCGCGCGAATTGCAGATCGGCGACCCCTCCGATCCCTCCACCCATATCGGACCGGTGATCGACGCTGAAGCCAAGGCCCGGCTCGATGCCCACATCGCCCGCATGAAACGCGAGGCGCGCGTGCATTTTGCGGGCCACGCGCCGGAAGGAAATTTCGTCGCGCCACATATCTTCGAACTCAAGGACGCGGGCGAGCTCACCGAGGAAGTTTTCGGACCGATCCTGCACGTCGTACGTTACGGCGCCGACCGGCTGGAAGACGTGCTGCGATCGATCGAGCGCACCGGCTTTGGCCTCACCCTCGGCATCCATTCCCGCATTGACGATACGGTCGAGGCGATCATCGCGCGGCTTGAGACCGGCAACATCTATGTCAACCGCAACATCATCGGCGCCGTGGTCGGCGTGCAGCCGTTCGGCGGGCATGGTCTTTCAGGAACGGGTCCCAAGGCCGGCGGTCCGCACTATCTCGTTCGCTTCGCCACCGAACAGACCGTCACGATCAACACCGCGGCCGCCGGCGGCAACGCCGCGCTGATGGTGAACGACGATGGCACACCGCAAGGGGTGCTGGCGCCTTCCCCGCGCGCGCAGCAGCGCCGATAGAGCGTGATCTCCGCGCAAACGCTACGCGTTTGTCGCGAGGGAAAACCGCCACACGCTTTTCCGGATCATGCTCTAGTTCTGCTGCGTCGCTAAAACCTCATGGTGAGGAGGCGCGTAAGCGCCGTCTCGAACCATGAGGCCCCGGCGGTGGCCACATCCTTCGAGACGCTTGCTCCGCAAGCCCCTCAGGATGAGGGGATAAATCGGTTATGACGCAGTAGAACTAGCCCTCACAGGCAGGTTTCGTCCTTGTTGCCCCGTGCAGGGCCACCGCACGGAATGCTTTTCGAGAGCTGCTGGATCTTCTGCTTCGATTGCGCCTGGGCGAGGATATCGAACACGCTGGTCGGCGCGAGCTGCGTGGCGCGCTTATAGTCGCTGGCCGCCTTGTCGATCTTGTTCTGCGCCTCGTAGACCGTTGCGCGCGCGAAATACCGCTCGACGGTCTCGCGTTGCGTAATCGCCTTGCTGAGATCATCCAGCGCCTTGTCGTATTCATGCAGCTGCGAATAGACGATGCCGCGCAGCCCCAGAGCGTCGGCATCGTTCGGTTGCGTGCCGAGCACCAGATTGAGGTCGGTCATGGCGTCGGCCGTATCCTTCTTGGCGAGATAGGCGCGGGCACGGAGCGTGTGTGCGAAGGCGAAGGTGGGATTCTTGCCGATGACCTGGTCGAGCGCCACGATAGAGCGGTCGTACTGGCCGGAAATCAGCATCGCCAGGCCCTGGCCCAGCTCCGCCATCTGGTTGTTGGGGTTGCGGTCGAGCGCGGTCTTGATGTCCACCAACCCTTCGGCGCTGTTCCCCTTCAGCAACAGCGAAAGTCCGCGTGAGGCGCGCGCAATGTCGTTCAGCGGATTGAGGGCCAGCGCCTGGTCGAAATCGACCAGGGCTTTGTCGATCTGGCTCAGCCCCATATAGGTCTGGCCGCGCTCGGAATAGGCCGAGGCGTCCTTGGGATTGAGCGCAATCGAGCGGCCGAGATCGGCGATGGCGTCCTGGAATTTTCCGTTCATCCGGTTGGCCATGCCGCGGCCGAGATAGCCGACCGCGTCGTTGGGATCGACGCTGAGCGCATGATTGGCGTCGGTGATCGCCTGGTCGAATTGTTTCAGCCCGATCGAGGCCATGGCCCGGGCTCCGAGCATCTGCTTGTCGTCCGGCTTCAGCTTGAGCACCTCATCGAGGTCGGCGCGCGCCTCGGCGTAACGAGCCAGCCCAAGCTGGGCGAACACGCGAAACCGAAGCGCCTGGTCGTTGTGCGGATCGGCGGCCAGGACAATGTTGAGGCGCGGCACGGCGTCAGCGTATCTCCGCTGCGCCATCAGTTGCCGGGCTTCGAGGAATGCTTTCGCGGCGGGCGGCGGAGGCGCGGCAACCGCCTGCGAGGGAGCCGGTGCCGGCTGCGATTGTCCATCGTGGATCTTTGCCAGTTCCGTCTGCGTCGCAACGGCCGACTGCCGTTGCTGCTGGGCGACCCCGGCGACGGCGCTGTTCGGCGCCAGCGCCAGCACCCTGTCGAAATCGGCGATGGCACGGGCGTAATCGCCCTTGGCGCTGAAGAGCTGCCCGCGCGAAAGATAGGACCCGATGTCCGTTTGCGGCGCCTGGGCGATCGCGCGTGAAAAGTCTTCAATGGCGTGGTCCGCGTCACCCTTGCGCCGATACGCCTGACCGCGCCAGGAGAAGGCATTCGGTACGTTCGCGTTGATCGAGATCGCCTTGTCGAGGTCAACCAGCGCCTGATCGATCTGCCCGGTCTCGACATAGGCGCGGCCGCGGCCGACATAGGCCTGTGGAATATCCTGGCGCAGGGCAATCGACTGATCGAGGTCTTTCAGCGAGTCCGCCCAATTCTTCTGATCCGCCTTCACATTGGCGCGCGCGATATAGGCGACGGGATTCTTCGGATCGATCTCGATCGCCTGGTTCAGGTCGGCGAGCGCCAGGTCGAACTTGGCGGTGCGCTCGTTCGCGAAGGCGCGCGCGAGCAACGCCGGGACAAATTTGGGATTGAGCTGGACCGCAGCTTCCGCATCGGCCATCGCAAGGTCGTACTTCAAGCGGCCGACAAACAGGCGTGAGCGGACGACATAGGCCTTGAGCCTGTCGTCCGTCGGCCGTGATTGATCGTTGATGATGGCGGTGCAGGCCGGCTCGATCTTCGCGATGACGGCACCGGTGCAATCCTCGAGATCGCCGGCTTTGGCCAGGCCATGACTCCAGCAGAGCACGAGCAACAACACCGCCGGCAGCCGGAGGCGAAAGGACGGCATCTTCATCTCTCCCTTCGATCGACGAGGAGGTCGAGCGTAGGCCTTTCTTGCGGCCCGCCCAATGTGTCGGCAGCACTGGACTTTTACAACTCAGGCCGCACATTGCCATATTCGCCCTGCGTGTCGATCACACGATCAAGCGAGTGAACCGGCACAGGCGGCCCCCGCCCGCGAGGGACAGCCAGAACGCCCGTTGCATCCCATGCCCAAGGAGGGTCAAATGGCGGTTCGATTTTCACAGGTCTAATTCCATCCCGCGGGAACAACAGCAACAACAGGGAGCTACGCATCATGGAAAAAGGCATCTTCGACGGGCTGAAGGTCCTGGACTGCGCGAGTTTCATCGCGGCTCCCGCGGCCGCGACCGTGCTCTCGGATTTCGGCGCCGATGTGATCAAGATCGAGCCGCCTGGCTCGGGCGACCCCTATCGCAACCTGCCGAACCTGCCGGGCTATCCGGCAAGCCAGCATAATTTCGCCTGGATGCTGGAGGCGCGCAACAAGAAGAGCCTGGCGCTCGACCTCACCAAGCCCGAAGCGCAGGCAGTGCTGTACAAGCTCGCCTCCGAGGCCGACGTCTTCATCACCAACATGCCGCCGCAGGTGCGCAGCAAGCTCGGCATCACCTACGAGCATTTCGCCCATCTCAACGATCGCCTGATCTACGCTTCCTTCACCGGCTATGGGGAGAAGGGCGAGGAAGCCAACAAGCCCGGCTTCGACAGCAACGCCTATTGGGCGCGCTCCGGCCTGATGGACCTGGTGCGGGCCAACGAGGACACCGCGCCGGCGCGCTCGGTGGCCGGCATGGGCGACCACCCTTGCGCGATGGCATTCTACGGCGCGATCGTCACCGCCCTGTTCCAGCGCGAACGCACCGGCAAGGGCTCGCATGTCTCGACCAACCTGATGGCCAACGGCATCTGGGCCAATGGCGTGCTGGCGCAGGCCAAACTCTGCGGCGCCAAGTTTTCCAAGCGCCGGCCGCGCGAGCAGGCGCTGAACGCGGTGACCAACCACTACAAATGCAGGGACGGCCGCTGGCTGATCCTGTCGCTGCTGAACGAGGAGCGGCAATGGCCGACATTGGCGCGTTGCATGGGACGCGAGGACCTCCTCACCGACGAACGGTTTGAGACCAAGGCCGGACGGCATTCGCGCTCGCTGGAGCTGATCAAGGTATTTGACGAGATCTTCGCCACCAGGGACCTCGCCGAATGGCGCAAGATCCTGGACGGCAACGGCCTCGTGTTCGGCGTGGTGGGCATCCTCGACGACATCCCGAACGACCGGCAGATGATCGAAAACGAGGTGCTGGTGCCGTTCGAGAACGACACCATGCTCACCGTCAACAGCCCGATCTTCATCGACGGCGCGCGGAAGGTGCAGCCGCGCAAGCCGCCCGGCATCGGCGAGCACTCCGACGAGATTCTTCGCAGCGCCGGCTATGACGAGGCCTCGATCCAAAGGCTGCGCGCATCCGGCGCGGTGGCCTGATCAGATACGGCTATGCCAACCTATCGCCTGCACTACTTCCCGGAATCCGGGAACAGCTACAAGCTCGCCTTGATGCTCACCCTTTGCGGGCGGCGCTTCCGGAGTGGAGGTCCGCCTATGATCTCCTGCCCGGCAAACGTCTCACGCATTACGCGTGAGCGGTGGGCAGCGGTCAGCGGCTGAGCCAGGACCACACGACGCCAACCACGACCACGCCGATGATGATGGCAAACGCGATCGCCCAGCCGCTGACCCGGACCGCGCTCGTAGTCTGGCGTGCGGCCTCGTTCTGGGCGATTTCGCGATTGCGTTGCTGTTTGTCCTGGTCGGAAGAGCTCATCGGGTAAGTCTCCGCTCAAGTTCTGACTGTCGTCGGCTCCTTCAATGTAGCATCAATTGATGACGCCTGCCCGGCAACACTGCCGCCCCGGACCAGCCGGCTCAGCAACACGGCCGCGAGCGCCGCACAGAGCGCGGCGGCCGCCGCCGCCATGAATACCGCCGACGTGCTCCATTTTGCCGCCAGCAGTGCGCCGCCGACGAGCGGGCCGATGATCGAGCCGACCCGGCCGATGCCGAGCGCCCAGCCGACGCCGGAGGCCCGGATCGAAGTCGGATAGAAGCCGGCCGCCAGCGCGTTGGCGGCGATCTGGCCGCCGACCACGCAGAAGCCCGCCGCGAAAATCGCGATCGAGACCAGCACCACGGAGTGCCCGAGCTGGCCGATCGCGGCGACCGCGAACACCGCGCCGAAATAGACCAATGCCAATGCACGAAACGAAAAGCGGTCGATCACGCTGCCGAGCGCGAAGGTGCCCACCACGCCGCCGACCTGCAGCATCGAGCCGATCACCGCGGCTTCCGACACCGAGGCGCCGAGATCGTTGAGCACGGTCGGCAGCCAGTTGGCGAGGAAATAGATGTTGAGCAGGCTCATGAAGAACACGACCCAGAGCAGCAGCGTGACGGCGGTCCGCCCCTCGCGGAACAGATGCACGACCGGGATGCCGGCAAGATGGGGTTCATGCACGATGAAGCGTGCGTCCGGCGCGAATGCGGTGTTCGGTCTGACTCGCTTCAGGAGCTGCGCGACCCGCTCGGGCGCGTGTCCAGCCGTGGCGAGGAAGCGCACCGATTCCGGCAATTCCCAGGTGAGCAGCGGAACCATCAGGAGCGGCGCGATGCCGCCGACGATGAACACCGAGCGCCAGCCGAGCCGCGGAATCAAATCTGCCGCGAGCAGGCCGCCAAGCGCGGCGCCGATCGAGAAGCCGCAGAACATGATCATGACCATGGTGGCGCGGCGGCGCTGCGGATTGTATTCGGACGTCAGCGCGATTGCGTTCGGCATGGCGCCGCCGAGACCAAGCCCGGTCAGGAAGCGGATTGCCAGCAGCGTGGTGACGTCCTGAGCGAAAGCGGTGGCGAAGGCGCCCAGGCCGAAGGCAGCAGTCGAGAAGATGATGATTTTCTTGCGCCCGACGCGGTCGGCGAGCGGGCCGAACACCAGCGCGCCGATCATCAGGCCGAACAGGCCGGCGCTGAAAACGGGACCCAGCGCGCCCTTGGTGAGGCTCCATTCCTTGGCGAGCGCCGGGGCGACATAGCCGATCGCCTGGGTGTCAAAGCCGTCGAGGAACAGCACCGCCGCGCAGGCGAATAGCAGGCGGATCTGGAATCCGCCGATTGGCTGGCGGTCGATGAAGTCGACGAGGTCGATGGCCGGCGTGCCGCCGGCCCGGGTCTGCTCAGTCGCCATGGTCGTCCCCTCCCTCGTGCATGCGCGCGGTTCTTGCCGACCGTTGTACGCGCGTCAGCCTAGCGCGGCGGTTCACCGGCGCAAGGCATCCTTCGAATAGCCCGCGATCCGCTTGTAGCCTTCGGACAGCGCGACCAGCTCGTCGCGGCTGATGACGTCGTCGATCGCCCCGAACGGCTTGTCGTGCGTGCGCTCGAACACCTCGCGCAGGATCGCATCCGGCGGATTGGTGCGGTTGGTGAGCACGATGCGCGTGGTCGCTTCCAGCCGCTGCTTTTCGTAGGCCGAAAGCGCCGCCGCGGGATCGTCATGCTCCAGCAGCATCGCGGTCAGAACGCGCGCGTCGAGGATCGCCTGGCCCGCGCCATTGGAGCCGCGCGGCACCATCGGATGGGCGGCATCGCCGAGCAGCGTCACCCGCCCAAAACTCCAGCGCGGCAGCGGGTCCTGGTCGACCATCGGAAATTCCAGCACGCTGTCGGCAGCGCGGATGAAGGCCGGCACATCACACCAGTCGAAATGCCAGTCGGAGAACGGGCCGATGAAATCATCGAGCGAGCCCGCGCGATTCCAGTCGCGCTTGCGATAGTTCGGCGTCTCGATTTCGGCGACCCAGTTGAGGAGCTGCAATCCGTCGTCACCCGCGGCGCGGATCGGATAGATCACCATCTTGCCATGCGACAGCCAGCCGGCACGTACCATGCTCGCGCCCGAGAGCATCGGCTTCCAGCGTGTGACGCCGCGCCACATGTTGACCCCGGAATAACGCGGCTCGCCTTCGTCCGGGAAGAATTGCTTGCGGATCACCGAATTGATGCCGTCGCAGGCGATCGCGACGCGGCCGCGCACGGTGAAGCGGTTGGCGCCGCCGGGGCCATCGGAGAAGGTTACGGTGACACCGCTATCGTCCTGCTCGACGCCGAGGCAATGGCGGTTGGTAACGATGCCGTCGTGGCCGGCGCGCGAGCGGAATGTATCCAGCAGCACCATCTGCAGATCGCCGCGATGGATCGAGAATTGCGGATGGTCGTAGCCGGCGGCGCGGCCGAGCGGCTCCTGATAGATGAGCTGACCGAAGCGGTTGAAGAAGGTCGCGTCTGTCGTCTGGATCGCGACTTTCGCCAGGGCCTGCTCAAGACCAAGCGCGGCCAATTCCTTGGTCGCGTGCGGCAGCAGGTTGATGCCGACGCCGATGGCGCGGATATCGGGAACGGATTCAAAGATGCGGCAGGGGATTTTCGCCTGCTGCAGGGCCAATCCGAGCGTCAGGCCGCCAATCCCGGCGCCGACGATAATGACTTCGTCCATGTTTCCATCCCTTTGGATGGGGATGAAACAATATTAGTAAGCCTACTGTCAATCTAACTTGTGCCGCATTTCATCGGGTTTTCACAAAACACATCCCCATCCGCGTCGCCTCATTGGCGGCCTGGCAGGTCAACCCCGCGGCGCAGGTCCAGCCGACGAAACTCTGGTCGTTCTCGCTCGCCTTGGCGTCCTGCACATAGCAGTGCGAACCCCAGCCATTTTCATACTCGGTGCCGGCGAGCTCCGCGCTGCCGCGCAGTTGCGGCCGGCTGGCAAAGCCACGCGAGAAATCCGGCTGCTTGCCGTCGGCAAAGGCGGTAAGGATGTCGCGGCGGCGGACCTGGTCGCCGAAGAAATGCGGCGAGGCCGGCACGACGGTGGAATTGGACGGCTTTGCCGCCATCCAGTCGACGCCGGGGAAATGGAAGCCGCCGATTCCGCGGGTCTGATGGCAGCCGGAACAGCTCATGTCGTTCAGCCGGCGCTCGAAGCCCGCGACCGAGCGGATGTTCTGCAATTTCACGTCGCTCACCGCAGCTTTCGCTAAAGCTGAGACAACGTCCTCCTTGTTGAACACCGGATTGCTGGTGCCTTCCTCTCCCCCGACCAGGCCGAAGGCCGGCTGCAGGTTCGAGGGCGCAAAGCCGACTGGCGTCGGCGCAATCACGCTTTTGACGAGGAAACGATCCGGGATCAGGATGGTGCCGCGATCGAGCTCGGCGAAATGTGCGGGATCGAGCAGCCAGGTCTTGAAGTCGCGCGCGAAGTCCTTGTCGGCAAGCAGCCGGTCGCGATCGATCTGGTTCTCCAGCGGGGACTCGACAAAGGTCGCGGACGCTGCGTCATAATCGAACACCTTCATCAGATAGTCGGTGCGGAAATCGCGCGTGGTAGATTTCGGCGCATGTGCGATCTGCAGATTGGTTTCGATGCGATCGATATTGTCAGGCGCGATCAGATCGAGCGCGCCGCCCTGTGCTGTCAGCTTTTCGGCGAGTTCCGCACCCGTCGCGGTCAGGCTGCCAGCAGCGAGCCAGCGTTTTGCGATTTCGGCGCAGGTGACGCCGCCGCCCTTCGCCTTCAGCACCACGTTCAGCGTCATCGGCAATCGCGGCGACACCGCAGCTTCGCCGACCGCCTGCGCATTGGTTTGCGTCAACCGATAGATCAGCCTGACCTCGCCGCATTCCTGTCCCGGAACATAGGCGCGGTCCATACGGTTGACGATGCCGGACAGGACAAAGCGCGTATCCGGCGAAGCCAGCTGCGCGCGGTCGAACAGCTGAAAGGCAAATTCCGAGCCGACGCCGATGCTCTCGCTCGGAAGCTCGGCCTTATGCCTGGCGATGTAGCGTTCGAAATCGTCATCGAGCGCGCGTTTGACCGGAGCCATCGATGGCAGCGCGAATAATTGCGCGCTGGTGAGCGGCGTATCGGCCGACCGCGCCGGCATCATGATGCGCGCCAGACCAAAACGGCCACCATCGAGCTCGCGCAGCGTCATGGGATCGATGATTGCGGTGCCGTGCTCGAGCGGCGGACCATCCGCGCGCGCAGGCAGTGCGCAACAAAGAACAAAGGGGATGGCGAGCGTGAGGCGTGAGACGAAACTCATGCCTTCAATAACACCGCGCGATTGTGTCTATTCAAGCGAAAAGCGCTTCACGCTGAGGTGAAGCGCTTTCGAATTACCGTCACAACACGTATCAGCGCGTGATCAGGCCCTTGCTGGTGACGACCACCCACTGGCCTTCCTGCCTGCGGATCGCATCGATGCGGCCGACGCCCGGAACATAGTCGCCGGCATACACTTCATAGGTTCCGCGGCGATTGCGGATCAGCGCGCCGCCATAGCCGACATCGGCCAGCGTCCAGCCTTCCACGGTCGGCATCCGCCCCACTTCCGGCTTGGACGGAGTTGCCGGCGCCGGCGAAGCGGCGGCAACCGCTTGCGGCGTCACCGAGCCGGTCACTTCCTTCGGCGCCGCGGGCGCGGCGGCAGTCGTCCCCGGCGCAGCCGGTGCGGGAGCCGCCGCGGCGGGAGCGGAACGAAGTTTGTCCACGGCTTCCGTCAGCTTGGCGAGTTTCGCGTTGGGCTCGGCCTGCGCCTTCTCGATCTTGTCAAGCCGATCGCTGGTCTTGTTGAGCTGGTTCACGCTGGTCTTGGTGGTTTGCTCGAGACCGGCCTTGAGCGCGAGGATGTCGGAATCGATCCGCGCGATCGAGGCTTCCAGCGCGCCATTGGCCGGTGGCGTGGCGGCGGCATCCGCGATATGGGTAAGACCGGTGGTCGCAAGCGCGCCGCCGATCGCGCCGGCGAGGGTCGCGAATGCCAGCATCGCTGCGGTCGCCATGAAACTGCGCCGTGGCTTGGACTCGGGCCTGGGCGCCGCACCGGCGCGGGTTTCGCTTTCCGCCCTGGGGGCCGATTCCACCCTCACCTCGGCGCTGTGGTCGTGCCAGGCGCGGTCGCTGGGCGACATGATCAACACTTTGGCCTGTGCGCGCGGCGCGTTCGGCCTCGCAAGCTCAGCCTTTGTCGCGTCAGCCTTTGTCATGTCAGCCTTGGGCGCATCCGATTTGGGCGCATCC
>DATMNV010000086.1:0-20389 GCA_035568535.1 Bradyrhizobium sp. | reverse complement strand
CTGCCCGTTCTGCTTCTCCGACAAGACGGTGTGGGAGGAGTCATCGGGCGAGGCGACGATCTACACTTTCAGCCTGATGCGGAAATCGCCGACCGGTCCGTATGCGATCGCCTATGTCACGCTGAAGGAAGGCCCGTCGCTGCAGACCAACATCGTCGACTGCGACATGGACAAGCTGAAGATCGGCCAGAAGGTGAAGGTGGTGTTCAAGCCGACCGAAGGCGCGCCGCTGCCGTTCTTCACGCCGGCCTAGGAAGTACCTTCTCCCCTTGTGGGAGAAGGTGGCGCGAAGCGCCGGATGAGGGGTTCTCTCCACGGATGCAGATGTCTATGCGGCGCCAACCCCTCACCCGAATGAGTTTGTTGCAAGTGCCTCGCTGCCCTCTCCCACAAGGGGAGAGGGCGCAATAACGGGCACCGCGAAAGAGGAAGTCGGGAGAGAACATGCCGATCAACTACGAACAGCTGATGGCGCTGAAAAATCTCGGACAGAAATATGCCTATAGCGATCGCGAGGTGATGCTCTACGCCTATGGCATCGGCATGGGCGCCGATCCCATGGACGAGAGGGAGCTGGCCTTCGTCAACGAGACCGCGGCCGACCCCCGGCCGTTGAAGGTGGTGCCGACCTTCGCCTCCGTCGCCGCCTGGGGCGCCGGGCCCGGCGAGATGAGCCTCAACCGCGTCATGGTGGTGGACGGCGAGCGCGACATCACCTTCCACAAGCCGCTCCCGACGGCTTCGCAGATCATCGCTGATTCCTCGGTGCTCGCCGTCTATGACAAGGGCAAGGACAAGGGTGCGGTGATCCGCCACCAGACCGTGCTGAAGAACGACAAGGGCGAGCCGCTGGCGACCCTGGTCGCCTCGCGTTTCGCCCGCGGCGACGGTGGCTTTGGCGGGCCGTCGGAAGGCCAGCCCGAGCCGCACGCAATGCCGAACCGCGCGCCCGACAAGACGGTCGACATCACCACGCGGCCCGACCAGGCGCTGGTCTATCGCCTCTGCGGCGACCGCAACCCGCTGCATTCCGATCCGGGCTTCGCCAAAAAGGCCGGCTTCCCGAAACCGATCCTGCACGGCATGTGCACCTACGGCATCACCTGCCGCGGCGTGCTGCAGACCTATGCCGATTACGATCCGTCCGCCTTCCGGCAGCATGGGGCGCGGTTTTCCTCGCCGGTCTATCCCGGCGACACCGTGACCATGGAGATGTGGAAGGACGGCAACGTGATTTCGTTCGAAGCCAAGGTGAAGGCGCGCAACGTCACCGTGATCAAGAGCGGGCGGACGGTGCTGGGCTAGAGCGGCGAGGGCGGTGCGCTCCCTCGCCCCGCTTTTGCGGGGAGAGGTGAACAGAGAGAACAACGGAGAAAAACAATGGGATTGCTCGACAAGAAGGTGGCCATCATCACGGGCGCGGGCGGCGGCCTCGGTGAGGCCTATGCAAAGCTGTTCGCGCGCGAGGGCGCAGCGGTGGTGGTCAACGACCTCGGTGGCCCGCGCGACGGCTCCGGCGCCGACAAGTCGATGGCGGACAAAGTGGTCGACGCGATCAAGGCCGAGGGCGGCCGCGCGGTCGCCAATGGTTCCGACATCTCGACGCTCGCGGGCGGCGAAGCGGTGTTCAACGACGCCATCAAGCACTTTGGCCGCGCCGATATCCTGGTGAACAATGCCGGCATCCTGCTCGACGAAACCTTTGCGAAAGCGAAAGAGGCCAACTGGGACAAGGTGATCAGGGTGCACCTGAAAGGCACCTTCTGCGCCACCCAGCCGGTGTTCAAATGGATGCGCGAGAATGGCGGCGGCGTCATCGTCAACACCTCCTCAACGTCTGGCCTGATCGGCAATTTCGGCCAGACCAATTACGGCGCCGCCAAGGGCGGTATCTGGGGATTGTCCAATGTGCTCGCGATCGAGGGCCGCAAATACAACATCCGGATCTGGACGCTGGCGCCGGGCGCCTTGACCCGCATGACCGCAGACCTGCCGCGCTACAAGGAGAACCCTGGCGCCGCCTTGGGCCCGGACGGGATCGCGCCGGCCGTGCTATACATGGTCAGCGATTTGTCGGGCGACCAGACCGGCAAGGTGCTCGGCGTCTCCGGTCCGCGCGGCGTGCGCGAGCTGCGGATGATGGAAATGGAAGGCTGGACGCCGCCGTTCACGGGATGGCAGGCCGAGGACATCGTCACCCACGCCAAGGAAATCTTCTTCTCCGAAGAGGAGATCAAGAAGTCGGCGCGGAGATTTAAGTAGTTGTCGTTCCGGTTCGAGCTTCGCGCGCCCCGGAATAACGCCAGAGGATAGAGGCACGAATGACAAAACTCACCGCCCAGGCAGCAGGCACCTTCGCGATCGCGCCGACGCCGTTCCATGACGACGGCCGCATCGACGAACGCTCGCTCGATCGCTTGACCGATTTCTATGCCGAGGCCGGCTGCGATGGCGTCACGGTGCTCGGCATCCTCGGCGAGGCGCCGAAGCTCGACGCCGCGGAGGCCGAGCAGGTCGCGATCCGCTTCGTCAAGCGGGCGAAGAACATGCAGATCATTGTCGGCGTTTCCGCGCCGGGCTTCGCCTCGATGCGCTCGCTCGCAAAGGCCTCGATGGACGCGGGCGCGGCTGGCGTGATGATCGCGCCGCCGCCGAACTTGCGCACGGATGACCAGATAACAGGCTATTTCAAGCAGGCGCAGGAAGCGATCGGCGACGACATTCCCTGGGTGCTGCAGGATTATCCGCTGACGCTCTCGGTCGTGTTCACGCCACAGGTCATCCGCAAGATCGTGATGGACAGCCCGTCCTGCGTGATGCTCAAGCATGAGGACTGGCCAGGCCTGGAGAAGATTTCGACCTTGCGCGGCTACCAGAAGGACGGCTCGCTGCGGCCGCTCTCGATCCTCTGCGGCAATGGCGGCCTGTTCCTCGATTTCGAGATGGAGCGCGGCGCCGACGGCGCCATGACCGGCTACGCCTTCCCCGAGCTTCTGATCGACGTGGTGAAGATGTGGAAGGCAGGCAAGCGCGATGCCATGCATGACCTGTTCGACGCGCATCTGCCGCTGATCCGCTACGAGCAGCAGCCGGGTGCGGGGCTGGCGGTGCGCAAATATGTGCTGCAGAAGCGCGGCATCATCGCCTCCAGCGCCCAGCGCCGTCCGGGTGCTACGATCACGGCGGCGGCGAAGGCCGAGGTCGACTATCTGCTCGCGCGCGTGGCGCGGGTCGACCGGCGCGCCAACCTGCAGCCGCAGTCGAGCGCGGCGGGCTAGTCAATGAGCGAAGTTGTTGCCCCGCGTGATGCCTCCACCATCCTGCTGCTCCGCGACAGCAAGGCGGTGAAGGTCGACGGCACGAGCCGCGACGAAATTGAAGTCTTCATGATGGTCCGCCATTATGAGATCGACTTCAATTCGGGTGCGCTCGTGTTTCCCGGCGGCAGCGTCGACAGGAACGACAAGGAGATCATCGAGCGGAGCGAGCTTTACACCGGCGGCGAGGGGCTCGATGCTGCCTCGCTCAGTTTTCGTATCGCGGCGATCCGCGAGACCTTCGAGGAGAGCGGCATTCTCTTGGCCCGCCCCAAGGGTTCGAAGGCACTGGTCGACGCCAAACGCGCCAGCGAGATCGAAGCGGCGCATCGCGCCGATCTGAACGATCGCAAGACCACCTTCCTGCAGGTGCTGGCCGATAACGGCATGGTGCTCGCGCTGGACGAGCTCGTGTCTTACGCGCACTGGATCACGCCGGAAGGCATGCCGAAACGCTTCGACACCTGGTTCTTCCTCGCCGCCGCGCCGCCGGACCAACTCGGTGCCCATGACGGCCGGGAATCCACCGACTCGATCTGGGTGTCGCCGCGCGAGGCGCTGGAAGGCGGCGAGAACGGGCGCTTCAAGCTGCCGTTCCCGACCACGCGCAACCTGATCAAGCTCGGCAGGCAGGGCAATGTGAAAGCCGCGCTCGAGGACTCCAGGGGCAGGGACATTGTTACCGTCATGCCAGTCATGACCCGCCTCAATGGCGGCCGCCAGCTCCGGATTCCGAAGGAAGCCGGCTACGACGGCGAATTGTTCGAGGTCGGCGCGGTCGGCTGACATGCTTCGTTCTGCATCGAAATGTTTTCGCGCTTCCATCCTGTAGGTTCCGCCCCAATTGTCATCGGGACCGGAATCTCCGCAAATGGAAGACGTTCGCTCAGTGCGCACAGGACTCTCGGGCGAGCTCGCGCTGCTGTTGCTGCTCGCAACCCTGTGGGGCGCGTCCTACAGCTTCATCAAGCTCGGCGTCGCCACCATCCCGCCGATCACCTTGATCGCGCTGCGCACGCTGATCGCGGGCGTGTTGCTGTTGATGATCATGCGCTGGCGCGGCATACAAATGCCGACGGACGCCGCGACCTGGCGCCGTTTCGCCTTCCAGGCTGTCCTCAACAGCGTCATCCCCTGGACCCTGATCGCCTGGGGCGAGCGCACCGTCGATGCGGGGCTTGCGACCATCCTCAATTCGGCCGCGCCGATCTTCACCTTCCTTTTCACCGCGCTCGTCACGCGCCACGAGGCGGCGACGGCGCGAAAACTGTTTGGCGTGACCGCGGGCATGGCGGGGATTTGCCTGATTGTCGGCGTGAAGGCCTTCGATCATGCCGGCGAGGGACTGGCGGCGGAGATCGCGATCGTTGCCGCCACCATCTGTTACGCTTGCGCCGCGATCTTCAGCCGCGGCTTTGTGGGGCTCCATTCGATGGCGCCGGCGGCCGGCTCGCTGCTGTGCGGAACGGCGGCGCTGATCCCGCTCAGCCTCGTGTTCGAGCAACCCTGGACGCTGGCGCCATCCACAAGCTCGATACTGGCGCTGCTCGGGCTCGCCGTATTCTCGACCGCGGCGGCGTTCGTGATCTATTTCCGGCTGATCCAGACGCTGGGCTCGGTCGGCACCACCGCGCAGGCGTACTTGCGGGTGCCGATCGGCGTGGCGTTAAGCGTGATGTTCCTCGGCGAGCATTTGTCGCCGACGGCCTGGATCGGGCTCGCCTGCGTCGTCGCCGGAGTGGCGGCGATGACCATCCCAGCGCGAGCCAGGGAAGCGACGAAAGTCGCCTGACACCGGGCCTTGCTGAAGCGTGCACCACCCGGCATCCTGTCTGCAAAATCCGGGCAAAGTCCCGGAGCAAGCAAAGGGCAGGGGACGCGCGATGAGCGGGCGGTGGTTCGGCATAGTGATGGGCGCATGGGCGGCTTTGGCTGCCCCGCCCGCTTCCGCACAGGACAATTTCCCGGGCCGCCCAATCCGTGTCGTCATCCCCTACGGACCGGGAACCGTAGCCGACGTGTTCGGCCGCATCGTCGCGCAGAACATGGCGGCGCAGTGGAATAATGCCACGATCGTGTTCGAGTCCAAATCCGGCGCCAACGGCTCGATCGCCGCCGAAGACGTCGCCCATTCGGCGCCCGACGGCTACACATGGCTGCTCGCGACCACCTTCTTCGTGGCAAGTCCGGCGCTCGACAAGAACCTGCGCTGGGATCCGCAACGCGATTTCGCGGCCGTCGGCGAAATATGCAAGGCACCGAATGTCTTCATCGTGCCGGCGAGCCTGCCCGTGAAAAACGTCGCCGAGTTCGTCGCGCTCGCGAAATCCAAACCCGGAACGCTAAACTACGGCCATCCGGGCAAGGGCTCGACCGGGCATCTCGGCTTTGAGCTGTTCAAGAAGACCGCCGGGATCGACGTCACCGGCATCGGCTATCGCGGCTATCCGCAGATGGTGCCGGATATTGCCTCGGGACTGATCACGGCGAGCTTCTTCTCGGTGAACCAGGCGCTGGCGCAGGTGCAGACCGGCGCGATCCGCATCGTCGGCACGATCAATGACGGCCGCACCAAATATTTCCCCGATGTGCCGACCTTGGCCGAGCAGGGTTATGCCGAGGCGCAGGTGACGCCGTGGTTCGGGATCGTGGTCCCGAAGGCGACGCCGTGGCCGATCATCGAGAAAATCGACAAGGCGCTGGAGGCGGCGCTTGCAACGGCGGAGGTGCGCGAGAAACTCGATACCGCCGGCTGCGAGGCCAAGAGCGCCCCGCTCGCGGCCTTTGCCGACATCGTCAAATCGGATGTCGCGCTCTGGGCGCGCGTGGTAAAGGAGGCCGGCCTATCAGCGGATTAACGGCCTGTGGGCGGGCTGCCATTCCCCTTGGGACGACCACGCCATGGTAAGGTCGAAAAGTCGTGGCAGGTTTGGTTAACGCTGGCATGGCGGCCGTCCGCCGCCCGTTTCAGCCTGTTCCCCCGGGGACGGAATAATCTGTATATATTGCGGGCTTAAGTCCCGGGCTCCATTACCATGCCAGCGGTGGTTGCTGCGATCTTGCAAAGATTACGGTCATTTTCGCTGTCGATCGGTCAATTGACCTTCGGCAGCTTTTTGCTGCTGCTCGCCGTCATTACCGCGACCAGCATGGCGAGCGTGATCGCGATCCGCCATATCGACGCGACCTTTGCCGAGCTGCAGCGGCTGCAGGATGTCGGCGATCTCTCCGAAGAGATCGAGCGCCGGATGAGCGAATTGCGGCTTGCGGCGCGCGATTTCGTCACCGATCCGTCGGCGCGGCCGGAACGGGTCGGGCAGGCCGCGTCGGAATTGAGCATGCTGTTGAAAAAGACCCGGCTCGAGCTCGCGCCCGAGCAGCAGGATATGATCGACGGCGTCACCCAGCGCCTGCAAAATTACCTGGGTGGCATCGAACGCGTCACCGGCCTGATCTCGCGCCGCGCGGGGCTGCTCGAAGCGCTGCCGTCGGCCCGCAGCAAATTCGAGGCGGCGATGGCCAGCGTGCCGGATCGCGGCTCCGCCAGGACGCTGTTCCGTGCGCAGAACGAGATATCCACCGCGTTGCTTGCGCACGATCCGGCGAGCGCCGAACAGGCGGCCGAGCGGATGCGTGCGCTTCAGGTCGACGATCCCGCCCTGCAGGCGGCTGCCAATCAATATGCGGACGCGATCATCGCTATCGCCGGCACCGAAGGCGAGATCGCCAAGCTCGACAAGGAGGTGCTGGGCACCGAGGGCCGCCTGATCGGGCGCGTCACCGAATTGCTGCGCCAGCTGAGCGCGCGGCGGGGGCGGGTGCTGTCGCATGATTTCGCGCGCACGCTGGCCGAAGCCAGGTGGCAGAGCATCGTGCTTGGCACATTCGGCGTCCTGATCGGAATCTTTGCCGCGATCTTCGTGGTCCGCCGCACGGTGCGTCCGCTCGCCGAGATTGCGCGGTCGATCCGGGCGCTCGCCGCCGGCAACAAGGACGCCTCGATCCCGGACACCGACGTCCGGAACGAGATTGGCGACATCGCGCGCGCCGCCGAAGTGTTCCGCCGCACGCTGTCGGAGGCCGACCGCGCGCGCGAGGCCGCCGTGCGCGCGCTCAGCGAACAGCGGCTGGCGGAAGAGAGCTATCGCAAGCTCTTCGAAGCATCCATCGATGGTATCTATGTGACGACGCCGGGCGGCGAACTGCTCAACGCCAATCCGGCGCTGGCGCGGATCATGGGATTTGAAACGCCGGAGCAGCTTATCAGCAGCACCGGCAGCGATATCGCTCACAACGTCTATGTACACGCTTCCGCGCGCGAGGAATTCGAGCGCCTGATGGAACGCGACGGCATGGTGCGCGAGTTCGAATATCTGGTGCGGCAGCGCAACGGCAATATTCTCTGGCTCTCCGACAGCGCGACTGCCGTGCGCGACGAGAGCGGCAAGGTGGTGCGCTATGAGGGAGCGGTGCGCGACATCACCGACCAGAAGCGCGCCGAAGATGCGATCGCCGAAGGCCGAAGAACGCTGCAGCAGGTGATCGACACCGTTCCGGCGGTGATCAACGTCAAGGACCGCAATCTCCGCTACGTCCTGATGAACCGCTACATGGCCGGTATCTTCGGCATCGACCCCAAGGAGGCCCTCGGCCGCACCACGACCGACCTGATGTCGCGCTACGGCGCCGAGAAAACCGACGACAACGACCAGCGTGTGTTGAAAGTGAAGCGGGAGCTCGGCTTCTACGAGGAGGAGTACCTGGATTCCGCCGGCCATTTGCGGCAGTGGCTGGTCAACAAGCTGCCGCTGCTCGATGCCGAGGGCGAGATCGAGAATATCGTCACCGTCGCGCTCGATATCGGCGAGCGCAAGCGCAGCGAGCAGGAGATGCGCAAGGCGCGCGATTCCGCGGAAACCGCGCTGCGCAATCTGCGCGAGACCCAGGCTTCGCTGATCGAAGCGGAAAAACTCGCAGCGCTCGGACGGCTGGTCGCCGGTGTCGCGCACGAGGTGAACAACCCCGTCGGCATCAGCCTGACGGTGGCATCCGCCCTGGAACGCAAGACCGCGAATTTCGCCGCCGAGGTCGAGCGCGGCGATCTGCGGCGCTCCAGCCTGAATGATTTTCTCAACACCAGCCGCGATGCCTCCTCGCAGCTGGTCGCCAATCTCAATCGTGCGGCCGAGCTGATCCAGTCGTTCAAGCAGGTCGCGGCCGACCGCAACTATTCGGACCAGCGCAGCTTCGATCTCGCCGACCTGACCGAGCAGGTGGTGATGAGTCTGCGGCCAGGCCTGCGCAAGCACAATCTGACGCTCAACGTCGACTGCCAGCCCAATCTCACCATGAACAGCTATCCCGGCCCGTACGGCCAGGTGCTGACCAATCTGTTCCTCAACGCGGTGGCGCACGCCTTTCCGGACGGCCGGCCCGGCATCATCGAGATCCAGGCGCGCGCGTCCGGCAAGGACAATGTCGAGATCCTTTTCGCCGACAATGGCTGCGGCATGTCGCTCGATGTGCGCCGCCGGGCCTTCGATCCGTTCTTCACCACGCGGCGCGACCAGGGCGGCACCGGGCTCGGCCTGCATATCGTCTACAGCATCGTCACCAACCGCCTCGGCGGCCGCCTCGACCTCGATTCCGCGCCGGGCAACGGCACGCGTATCCAGATTCTCCTGCCGCGGATCGCGCCGCTGGAGCAGGCGGCCGAGTAGGGCGTGTTGAAAACTGGGGAGTCGATTCATCGACTGCTTCACCTGGCGCATGATCCGGAAAAAGCCTGCCGCGAACTTGATGCGGGGTGTGTAGCGGTTTTCCCTCGCGACAAACGCGTAGCGTTTGCGCGGAGATCATGCGCAAACAATAATAGAGCGCGCATAAATCAGCCTTCTCGCGGCGCATTGGCGTCCGAGGTTTGCCGAAAAATCGCCCCTCGAAAGATAGAGGGTGCAGGGAATGCCGGGTGTTTTGCGCACCCGCAGCCTCGTGTGTAGAAAAGAAAACACACGAGTTAGTCACCACAGGTCCGCCGAAACAATCCGGCACTCCCTGCGCAATGGTTTACGGCTTATACGTGATCTCCCCGGCGTACCGGGCTTTTTAGCCACCGTCGCTTCGTGGATCGACACCACAAAGCTTGATCCCAGCGTCGGGGGATCAGGACCACACGATTTCGCCGTCCGCTCCGAGCTCATTCGTCCGCGCGAAACCGCGCTTGAGCCGAAACGTCCATCGCATCCCGCTTCCAACGTTCGTGACGATCGCGAAACGCCCCTCGTGTGGAGGCGGGATGCGCGGAGATAAATCACACGATTCGGAAAAACGGAAGTGAATTTTTTGCGGCAGAAGGGCTCGGCAAGTCCATCAGCTTGACCGGACAGGCGAAATTAGTTTTTGGGCGCATGCGAAGTCGCAGCGCTTTGCGACCTGCGCGAGCGACGAGTTGGCCAAAATCGCTCAACTGATTTGCCCGTCGGGTCAAAGCAAATCATTCATCATCATCATCCCGGGGCGGCCCCAACGGGTCCGCGCGACGCGCGGCCCGATGACAGGCTGAGCCCGGAATCCATAACCACCGGCGGGCGTGGTGTGGCACGATCGTCGACCCATGCTGCGCGCTAAAGCGCGATGAGTTAGGTTGAATCGCCATCGCGCTTTAGCTTTTTGATTGAGCATGATCTTTTCGGAAAACCGCTACACACTTTTCCGGATCATGCTCTAGAATTACGATGACAGTGCACTCAGTCAACTGATGGCGCCCGCGATGGCCGTCATGCCTCGCGGCGGGCCTCGCGCGTGTCGTCGTCGCGAGTCATCCGCACCATGTCGCCCGGCGCACTAATCGATGTCGGCCAGCCTGTGCAGCGTGGCGCCAAAGATCTGGCTGGCCTTGCCGACCAGCGCGGTGCCGTTCATCTCGCCGCGCGTAGCGGTGAAGGTGCCGGATACGCCGATGCCGACAGGGGCCGGTCCGCCGAACAGCGGATTGTCGTTGTCGCGCGGCGTGGTGTGGCGCTGGACCAGGACCTCACCCTTGAAGGTGTTGTCCTTCACCGTGTAGGTGCCGGTGTAAAACAGATAGGCGTCGCCGCCGACGATCTTGCCGTCGCGAAATACAATGACGCCGCTGCCCTTGCCGACGCGACCGTCCTGCAAGTTGACGTGAATCGAATACAGCCCGTTTTTCATAGCGTCCCGGTGCCGGCCCCCGCGCCCACAGCAGCCGGTCGCCTTTTATGCCAAACGCCAGTTCCCGGCGCAACGCGACAGGTTGGCTAGCGATATCGCTTTTCGCGACGAAAGGCGTGATTCGGCAGATATTTTCCCGGGACACGAAAACGAGAGCGAATCAGTTCCGCGAAAACTTGGCCCGCGAAATGCATGTTGGTCCCTGCACCAGGGGGTAGGTGCAAGGAGCAGGATAGAATGAGCAACTGGATCGATTTCAGCGGCGATGCGCCGCGTCAATTTGGTGACGCGTACCTCGGAAATAAACCGGCAAGTCGCAAGCCGACGCGCTTGCGAACGCAGCTTCGAATCACTTGCGTGTTGTTGTTGTCAACGTTCGCCGCACCCGTGATGCAGGCGCGCGATCTCGACGGGCGTTATGCGGCGCAGAATCCCGAACTGCACCAGTGGTTCGAAGGCTTGCGCAGCGGCAAGGGACCTTGCTGTTCCGATGCCGATGGCAGCGCGGTCAGTGATGTCGATTGGGATACCGCCGGCGGCCATTATCGCGTCCGCATCGATGGCGCCTGGATCGACGTGCCTGATGAAGCCGTGATCACCGAGCCCAATCGAATCGGCCGGACCATGGTCTGGCCGATCCGCGGCTATCTCGGCATTTCAGTCCGCTGCTTCATGCCGGGATCAATGACATGAACGCGCGGTATCGAAGGCTGATCCGCCGGCTTGTCCGGCGAAGCTTTAGCGAAGCCGGACGACTTCGACGGAGGCGGATGCCGGGTAGCATGACGTAAGGGGCTGGCTAGCCCTCACGCATATTTCTTGTCGCGCTCGAGGAGCTCGATGGAAATTCCCTGCGGCCCGCGGATGAAGCAGATGCGCACGCCGGGACGGATGGTCGTGGGCTCGCGGGTGAACTCGACGCCCTTGGCCTTGATCTCGGCTGCGACCGCGTCGATGTCCTTCACCGTCAGCCCGAAATGATCGAGCCCCTGATAGGGCGTCACCGGCGGCGAGTTGACGCCGCCGTCCGGCTCGACCTTGGCGATGAACACATTGGCACCGCCGAGCTTGACGTCGATGCGACCGGGACCGCGGATGACGACGCCGCCGAGAACATCCTCAAGCCACGCGGCGGTCGCCTCCGGATCCGGGCTGCGCAGATGGACATGATCCCAGGTGACGATAGGCATGGCAAAAGCTCTCCCATTGGCTCGTTGGGGCGTGGCCTCGTCGGCGCGCGCCTTTAAGCATTGGCCGCGATGTTTCTCGCGGCAGAAGCCATGTTAGCCGCCGCACCGCGGCAACGCCACCCTTCGCTTGTCTCGCATATCAACTCACCTGAAATTTGCCCGCTTCGGCTGCAACCATTTTTCGGTTGGCGGATTTAGCTGACGTGGCGGACCGTGCAGCGGCAATCGTCTCAACAAGCCGCACGGTGTGACGCCCCGGGGCGGCTTTTACTTTGCGGCGCGTCAGACATCGCGCGTCGCTGATTCGAGGGCTTGGCGATGACGGCAGAGGCGAAGTCCTGGTTGGGAAAGATCAGCCGGTTCAGCCGCAGTGATTTGGGCACACAGGCAGCGGTGCTGCTGCCGGTCATTGCGATCGCGGGATTGACGGCAGGGACCATGCTTACGGCCCCGACGAGCGCCAGAAGCCAAGCCGACGAGGTCGGGGTAAAAGCGATGTTTATCGCTGCGGCTCCAACCGAGCCGGCTCCGAACGCACGGCCGGGAGCTGGATCACCTGACCAGGCAGCGCCTGCCGGCCCGCCGGCCGCGAACGGCCTGAAAATCTCCTCGCAGTCCTGGCGCCGGGGAGGGCTCGGATCCAAGGCGCTGGTGACGTTCACCTTGCGCAACGACAACGACTACGCGGTGAGGGATATCGAGATCGCGTGCGCCTTCAGCCGGCAGGACGGCAGCCATCTGACCGACCGCAAGCGCGTCATCCCGGACGTCGTGGTTAACAGAAAGAGCCGCAAGACGTTTGCCCAAGTGCACATCGGATACATAAACATCAATGCAAACAAGGCTAAATGTGCGCCGGTTGCCGCAAATGGGATTTAATACCTATCGCATAAAAGTGAGCCGTCGCTTTGAACCGGACCGACGCTTCCGGAACCAATCGATATAACGCCAGTTAGCCGATTGACCCGCCAGGGCGGGCGGGACGGACTTACCATGCCATTGCTACGTTATTTCCTCTTTGTGGGCGGCAGTTTGCTCGCCCTTTTGTTTGTTGTGAACGCCGCCTATCCGGTCGCGCCGCTCCCGGACACCCTGACTTCGGCCTCGGATCTACCCCCCATTCGCATCCATTCCGAACGGAAATGGCCGGAGCGGGTGGTGTTCGACACCAGCGCTTCCCTGCCTGGCCAGGCGCCCATGGCGCCGGTCCCGGTCGCGCAGGCCAAGCTGCAACCGCAGGCTCCGGTGCAGGCTCAGGCCCCCGTGCAAGCCCAGGTCCCCGCCGCACCGGCCGTTGCCGCCGTCTCGGCGCAGACGCGGGTGCGCGAGGCCTTCGCGCAATTGCCGCAGGAAGAAGACGCCTTCGAGCCTAAGATGAGCGATATGGCTACCGTCGTGGTGCCGGAGCCGAAGCTCTATCCCGCCCGTCAGCCGGTGAAGCACAAGGTCGCGGCGAAGCCCCGCACCATCCATCCGATGATGATGGTCGCCCAGCAGCCGCAGATGACGGTTGCTCAGCAGCCGCGCTTCGGGTTCGCTACCTGGTGAGCGCTGACGCCGCTTTCATGTGCTCGCCATCGCTGCGGCGACGATCGCCCGCGAACTCCCGCCGTGCATTCCGCCTTCGCCGAACTCCGCGGCCACGGTGACGCGCCGTGCGTGTTCGATCGAACCTCGTTGGCTGATCGGTCATCGGGCCGCTGATAGCGTGGCCTCAATGGCGAGCGGCTTCACAATTCTCTGAAGATCGACTCCAAACAGCGTGTTCGCGCGTTCACGACTCATTCAGGCCGCGGGTTCGAGGATTCCCGCCGTCTGATGGAGGTGCCGATGAAATATTTCCTGAGTGCTGTCATGGCCGCCGACTGGCTTTGTCTCGCCATGGCCGCCTTTGCGCAATCCACCACGCCATCGGCACAGCCCAGTCCCGCGCCTGCAGCAGCACCCGCCAGCCCTCCTTCGGGTTCGCCCCCCGGTGGTGGCAAGCGCGGCGATTGCCTCATCGCGGCCCAGGGCAAGAAAGGCCAGGAGCGGCAGGATGAGATGCAACTCTGCATGGCGCAGGGGCACGTCGATTGCGTCAAGCAGGCGATCGATCAGAAGGTGGTGGGACCGCAGCGCAAGGACTTCATCAAGAACTGCATGAAGGAAGAATAGCGCGTTGGCAAGATAACGCCGTTCGGCTAGTTCAGCACCTGCTCGTTCGATCGGGAGTGCAGGAATGCTGAACGCAACGCTGCGCTTGCTGACGTCGCGGGCTACATCCTCGCCCAGGACGATGCTTCCGGAAAGATCGCATCTGCCGCCGCCGCTTGCTCTGCATGGCGACGCTGATCGTGTCATTCCGATCACCGCAGGCGCAGCCCTGGTCGAGCGCGCCCACGCGCTGGGTGGGCCGGCAGAACTCGTCACCTTATCCGGGCGCCGCACATGTCTTCGACTTCGATCAGACGCGCGCCGATGCCAGGGATGCATCGGATCGCGCGCTGTCGTGCATTCAGAATCAACTGAAATAAGGGGTGGCGCCGGCCAATCGCGCACGCGGACGGCTGGAAAGCGCGACTGTCATCAATCTGTCACGCGGGCCGCGCCTATCTGCCCACCAATACGACGTGTTATCATGGCGGTGGCCAACAAGGAGTGAGGCGGTGAACGAAACCATCAACGTCCCGGCCCTGCCGGCAGATGCGTCCGCGATTGCACGCATCAAGTCGGAGATCGACATTTCAGACCGTGCACGCATTGTCACGTACGGCGAGCGCGCCCAGCGTTCGGTGGTCGAGTTCGCTGACCGCATTCTCGCCCAGACGCAAAATCGGGAACTCGGGCCGACCGGCAAGCTGTTGTCGGACATCCTCGGCAAGGCGCGTGGGCTCGATCCCGCCAGTCTCAAGGACGGTGGTTTTCTTGCCCGCCTGTTCTCCTCCGCCGAAGCGCGGCTGCGCCGGTTCACGGAGCAGTTCGGTGACGTCGCTTCGCAGATTGACCGTGTCTGCGTCGAGCTCGACCGCAACAAGGAGGTTCTGCGCCGCGACATCGCCTTGCTCGACGACCTCTATGAGCAGACCCGCACGGCACTCGGCCAGCTCGACGCGCATATCACCGCCGGCAAGGCCTTCGCCGCGGATTTTCGCGGCGGCAAGCTCGTCGAGATGCAGCAGGCCGCCACCGCGCAGGGCGGCAGCAGCGACGCCGTACTGGCCGCGCAGAGCTATCAGGACGCGCTCCAGGCGCTCGACCGGCTCGAGAAGCGCATCTTCTATCTGCAGCAGGCGCGCCAGATCGGCATCCAACAGCTGCCGCAGATCCGCATCGTGCAGTCGGGCGACGAGACGCTGATCGAGAACCTGCAGGCCACGACCGAGCTCACCATTCCCGTGTGGAAGCAGAAGATGATCCTGCTGCTCGGGCTGAACCGGCAGAAATCCGCGCTCGAGCTGCAGAAGACCATCACCGACGCCACCAATGAGATGATGCGCCAGGCCTCCGAGATGATGAAGACCCAGGCGATCGAGATCGAAAGGCAGTCGCAGCGCGGCATCGTCGATATCCAGACGCTGGAAAAGACCAACCGCGACCTGATCGATACGATCTCGGGCGTGCTTTCGGTCCAGCAGCAGGGCCGGACCAAGCGCGCCGAGATCGAGCAGCGGATGGCGCAACTGACTGATGAATTGAAATCTGCGGTGTCCAAGGCGCAGGCATGAGTCTCGTTTGTTTTCCGCGACGCCTGTTGGCGCTGCTGCTCGCCGCGCCACTGCTGGCTTTGCTGCTCACAGGCTGCAGCAACACCACGGGGCCGCAATTCACCATCCTGTCGGGCTCGGAAAACGAAGTCCTCGAACCGCTGGTGCAGGAGTTCTGCAAGTCCCGTGGTGCCGATTGCACCATGCGCTACCAGGGTTCGCTGGACATCGCGCTCGCGCTCAAGCCGGGCAATGACCCCGCGATCGACGCGGTGTGGCCGGCCGCCTCGATCTGGATCGATATGTTCGACACCGCGCGGCGCGTGAAATCGGTCAAATCGATCGCGCAGATGCCGGTCATTCTGGGCGTGCGACGCTCAAAGGCCCAGGCGCTCGGCTGGATCGACGCCAAGGTGACATCCAAGGACATTCTCGCCGCCGTCGAGGCCGGCCGGCTGAAATTCCTGATGACGTCGGCGACGCAGTCGAACTCGGGGGCGGCGGCCTATCTCGCGATGCTGGCCGCCGGGATCGGCAAGCCCGACCTGATTGAGTCAGGCGATCTCGACAGGCCCGAAGTGCTGGCGACCGTGCGCTCTCTGTTGAAGGGCGTGGAGCGCAGCGCGGGCTCGAGCGGCTGGCTCGCCGATCTCTATCGCGACGGCGAGCGAACAGGCGCGCAGTACCAGGCCATCTGGAACTACGAAGCCGTGATCAAGGAGACCAACGACAGACTGATCGCCGAGGGTCACGAGCCGCTTTATGCGATCTACCCGGAAGACGGCGTGTCGATGGCCGACTCGCCGCTCGGCTTTGTCGACCGCGGCCGCGGCACGGACGTCGAAGGCTTTTTTGCCGATCTGCAAGCTTTCCTGCTCAAGAGCGACATTCAGGCCCGGATCGCCAAGACCGGGCGGCGTGTGGAGATCGGCCGCGCCGCGCTGCTCCCCGGCGATCCCAAGACCAATCTCGATCCGGCGCGTCCGGTTACGGTCATCCGCCCGCCCGAGCCCGCCGTGATCCAGAAGGCCCTTCTGATCTATCAGGAGGCGCTGCGCCGGCCCTCGCTCACCGCGCTGTGCCTCGACGTCTCCGGCAGCATGCAGGGCGCCGGCGAGAACCAGCTGCTCGACGCGATGCGCTTCCTTCTGACGCCTGCCCGCACGCGCGAGATGCTGGTGCAATGGACCAAGGCGGATGAGATCCTCGTGCTGCCGTTCAGCGATCACGTGCTGTGGTCGGCGCGCGCAAGCGGCGAGGAGGCCCAACAGGCCGCACTTCTCTCCCAGGCCCTGGGGCTGCGCGCCGGCGGCGGCACCGATTTCTACACCTGCGGCGCGCAGGCGCTGGCCGCCATGAAGCCGCTGCTCGACGGCGGACACCATTTACCGGCCATCGTCATCATGACCGATGGCAAGAGCCAGGGCGGGATGTCGACTTTCGAGACCGCGTGGCGCGCGGATGGCCGCCGCGTGCCGGTCTTCGGCGTCACCTTCGGCAGCGACGTCGATCGCAGCCAGCTCGATAATCTGGCGAAGCTGACTGGCGGGCGCGTGTTTGACGGCACCAAAAGCCTGACGGACGCATTCCGCGCCGTGCGAGGGTACAACTGAATGGCTGCCGCGCCATCCGGGCTCGATTGGATTGCCGGCGGAGTGGCCGCCGCCATCCTGCTGCCGCTGCTAGCGATCGGGGTCGGGATGCCATTCTGGATCGCTCTTCCCATAAGTGCGGTCGCCGGCGGCGGCATCGTCGCAGTGTTGGCGCCGAAAAAGCTGTTCGCCGAGCTCGATGCGAGCGGCGCGGCGCGCGGCCGCATCGAATTCGCGCGCGAGCTCCTGACCGAGGCCGAGCCGCTGACCGCCCGCATGGAAGCGGCTGCGGCGGGCATCCGCTCGCGCGCCGTTGCCGAGCGCGTCCGGAATCTCGTGAAGACCGCGCGCGACATTTTTGCCGTGATCGAACGCGATCCCCTGCGTATCGACCGTGTCCGGCGCTTCCTGACCTATTATTTGCCGCGCGCGGCCGAAATCACCGAGGCCTATGGATTGCTGGAGACGAGCGCCGCGCCCGACGCGGCGCGGCTAGCCGCAACCGGCGCACTGATCGACCGGCTCGACACCGCGTTCAGGCGTTACGGCGCCAATCTAAGGGATGCCGACCTCGACAAGCTGGACATCGAACTCAAGCTCCTGAAGAGCTCGCTCGACGAAGACATCGGGCCGGCGGCGCCAGGCGTTCCGCTCGAGACGAAGAAAGGAACCACCTGATGGCCATCTCGCGTCGCGCTTTCGGGGTCGGCCTTGTCGCCACCAGTGCGGCAGCGACCGGCGGCTATCTTTATCTGCGCGAACATCCCGAGATCGCCGGCCGCTTCGGCGAGCCAAAGCGGCTGTTCGGATTCGCCGGCGGCGAGAAGGAAGGATTTTTGTCGAATACGCGCGTGCGCAGCACGCTCGAAAGCCGGTTCGGACTGATCCTCGACGCGCGCCGCGCCGGATCGGTCGAGATGGTGCGCGAGCGCGCGCTGCTCGACCAGAAACCGCAATTTTTGTGGCCGTCCTCTTCCGTGCTGGTCGAGGTGGCGCGCGCTTCGGGACTGAAAATCTCCCGCGACCAGGTGATCTTCAATTCGCCGATCGTGCTCTATTCATGGGACCGCATCGCCGATGGCCTGGTGAAGGGCGGCTTCGCCGAGCCGGCCGGAGGGCCGCGCTACAAGGCGGACCTCTCAAAGCTTCTCAAGGCGATCATCGCCGGCCAGACCTGGGCGTCAATCGGCGTGCCCGATCTGTTCGGCCGCGCCCGCATCGTCTCGACCGATCCGAACAAGTCCAACTCAGGCTTCATGTTCGCAGGCCTTGCAGCGAGCCTGCTCAGCGGCGACGTCGTCATGCCGGACACGCTGAGCCGCATCGACGGCGACGTCGCCACCGTGTTCCGCCGCATGGGCTTCAAGCCGCCGTCCTCGGGCAAGCTGTTCGACGACTACGTGGCGGGCGGGGCAGGCGCCCAGCCGCTCATCGTCGGCTACGAGAACCAGCTGGTCGAGTGGGTGCTGCAGGATGCCGACCGCTGGAAACGGCTTGAGGCCAATGCCCCGGCCAAGCCCGTCGTTCTCTATCCGCAGCCGACCGTGTTTTCGGCGCATCCGCTGATCAGCATCGATCGCCAGGCCGACGACCTCATCGATGCGCTCATGAGCGAGAGCGTGCTCGAAATGGCCTGGGAGGATCACGGCTTCCGCGGGCCGCTCGGCACCATCGGCAAGGCGCGCAATGCGCTGCTGCAGTCGCGCCTCATCGAGCGGATCGACGCGGTTCTGCCGATGCCGGATGCCCCGGTGATGCTGGCATTGCTGGACCGGCTGGCGGCGTAGCGCGGGTCTTTTGCAACGGCTTTGGCAGCCCTTCACTGGCCATCTGGAAGCGACAGCGAGAGGACGACGCGTTCGAGGGCTTGCAGCATTGGGCCACGATCACCGGCACTGCAGAGCGCGGCGCGTTGCGACGTGCTCAGCTTCGCGCCGCGAGGTCATCGGTATTCTCCATGACCATGATCCATGGAGGCGATTTGCGCTGCACCTTGTGGCGGCATTGGCGTGCCGCGGCCCGCAAGCTGGATTATCCGAACAGCCAGGACCCGGGATTAGCGATCGGTTTGTGCTCGTTGACCAACAGGATGCCCTTGGCGATGCGGATTAGCGACCAGATGAACCACCAGGCAAGAATGGGGATCCCGATCAGCACCAAGCACAGCGGAATGCCGATCGCGAGGTACAGCAGTCCGATCCAGAAGGTCCGGATCTGAAACCGGTAATGCGACCGCAGCACCGGGTCAGTATCGTCGAGCTTCACGTACGCAATGATGACGCCAATCAGCGCCGAAATCCCGGTGAAATAACCCACGCAGTAAAGCAGGTAGACAACGACGGCGAGGATATTGTCCGAGACGATGGGTCGCTGGGTTTCGTAAGGAAATGTAGTCATGGGCGCCTTTGCTGCCACTGGGATCGTCGGGCTCTGCGAACGCCCGTTGGTCGCTCCTGCCATATCCCAGGTTCAACAAATCGCAGCGCAAGGAAAGATCATACGCCTTTGCCGAATCGAAGGCGGCGCCAAAAGCAAAACCCCCGCCAAGGGCCGTCGGCGGGGGCTGCAGGTGGATGGCGTGAGGCTAGAGGCGCGCTGGAAGAACCGAACTAGGTGTCACCCCAAGGACCCGCAGTCATCAAAGCGTCACGAGGTTGGCCCGGCAAGTTCAAATGATATGCAGCGAGTATCAAATTACCAATTCATTCAGACAAACCGCCGAGCGACCGGAGTCCCTCGGCGGTCGAGTGACCGCGCGATATCCGAAGCTCATTGAGCGAACAAGGCTCAGCCAGAACGCCACGGAACACTTTGCGCCACGGTGGCGCAAAGCCCGGCAGCCGTCATGCGCGACGGGACGATTTCAGCCACGGCGGGATGAGGTCGATCGGAGTACGGTAGAGCTCGTTACTGTTTCCGTCGGTAATGCGCACTGCGCACCCGCTCGAACGCAGCTCGGGACGAACGATGCAAAGCTCGCTTGCAAGGCTTTCCGCCTTATCGATCGCGATTCCTGTGTTTTCGAGGATCATTCCGCCCTGGCTTTTGAAATCGTCGCCAATGACGAGATCGAAATTAAAGTATGGCATTGGACCCCCTGCCAAGTTTCCAACTGTACGGAATCTAAGCTGAGTCTGATTGGTTCCCTCATTACAACTCGATCTTCACGTCTGATTATGGTCGCGTGTTGCGCTTCGGCAACCGCGATCAACCCATCACCTCAGCTGGTCATGGATCATTCCTCATTCGCACGAACGTTTCTTTGACGTCAGAGCCGGTCGCGGAAATCTAGACAGGACGATAAGTGGAGTTTCTGCCTGACAGCGGGCACGCTGTGCCCGCGAATCAGGAGAGAGCATGAACAGACGACCACGCCGGAACCACTCACCGGCCTTCAAGGCGAAGGTGGC
>DATMNV010000085.1:0-27493 GCA_035568535.1 Bradyrhizobium sp. | reverse complement strand
TGCTGACCTCGAAGCGCAGATCGGGCGTGACCGTTACGTAGCGCCCCGGCTCTGAGGCCCGCGCCGGCAGAGTGGTAGATGCGTCCTGCCCTTTCATTCATGCATCCGCCCGGTCCGCTCATGCCGGCCGAGCACATCCCTCAGGCCTGGCGGAAGCTTGTCCCATCCCGGCTCCGGGAGCCCTGGCTCGAACAGTCCCGTCGCAGACAGTGCCGCATCGACTTCCGCCTGCCCTTCCAACAGCTCGTCGCCTTCTGGCAGGAACCTGGACTTAAAATAAAGCGGTGTGGACCCACGCTCGCGGCGATCGACGCTCACCTTCAGGCGACCAAGGTCGACGGTCACGCGCTCGACGATGAAGGGAATCGGCTGCTCGACATCGTCGCAGGTCACCATGGTGACGCGCGGAGATTCCAGGTCAATGTCAACGAAATCGGCCGCGTCGACTCCGCCTTGCAACACCTCGGCGCAGCCGACCATGACCCGCAAACGGGTAGCAAGACGGGGCAGCACCCGTGCACGGAAACGGAACGATTTGTCGCGGCGCAGCCCGCCTAGGCGCGCGTTGGCAGCAGCTTCGGCATCCGCTCGTAACCCGGCGCGGTCACCGGCTGCAAATAACAACCTACGGCCTTCTTCGATGGCGGCAGCATGGCTTCGGAAAAACGCCTTGATGTCGGCTTGAATTGACCTGGCCAAAGTCTTGTATTTCGGCGCTCCCGGCACCTGAGAAAGTGCAAGGTGGACAAGCAGGTCCTGCTTACGGGCCTCTGCCGTGCGCCCAAACTCCTCGTCAGCCGAGAGATCGTCCCGCAGCATTTCGAGTGCACGGGACCAGGTGACCCGCTCTTTGGCCAACATGTCGATCGCGAAACCGGGCGCTTCCTCGGTTTCAGGCAACCTTCCAAGTGCAAGAGCGCTCGCACGCAAAGCATCGAGCGCTGGCGCGAGGCGCTGCCGCAAAGCCGGCCGGGCGAGCACAACGCGCTCGCGCGGTACTGGACGCGGCAGCGAGCCGGCGACTAGCGCTCGGGAGCGCCGCCGCAGCAGGACCTCCTGTTCAAGGTCCTTGTCGCGAAACACGGCGACGATTCCTGGCGCGAGGGCCAAGGGCAGCTCACCCGTCGTCGCCGCAACCAGTTCCCTGAGCTCCTGCTGGTTGAAGTATTTTTGGAAGGTTCCGCGCGATGTCACGAATCCATCCCGGAAGGGCTTGTGCCCGGTCGTCGAGACCCTCCCCTGGACCATCACCGCGACACACAGTGCCTTGCGGGCCAGAACGCGCGCCAGCGCCTTCCTGTTGTCTGTCTTTGCGCCGCTGATCTTCTCGGCAAAAACTTTCATCGCGCCGGCCTCGGTGAGCTGCGCTTCCTGTACAGCCAATGTCTGGCCTTCGGTACTTACTCGCGCATATCCGTAGATCGCCATTCGTGGCCTCATTTCGTTCGCGACTTTCGTGCGGGCTAACCCGCTGATTTGGTGGGGCCAACCGGACTGAACGAAACTTGTAACTTTCGTGCAGTGGTCGTCGAAAGAAAGGGCCGCCCCGAAGGACGGCCCTTGGTGATTATTGAAGCGAGCCGCTTCCCTCTACCGGCACGGCCTTAGCAGCCTTGGCTGTTGCCTTCACAGCGGCGTTAGCTGGCTCCGAGATCGGTGAGACCGGAGGCAGCTTGCTTGCGCTGCCTTGCGCCTTCTCTTCTACCGTCATCGGGCGGACTTGCGACTTGTGGAATAAACGCAGGTTTCGCACCTTAACGGACCGCTCGCCTTCCTTAACCCTGAGCCCGTCAGCGAGCCACAAGTTGTATGTTTTCACGTCTTGGCGCGGCTTCACTTCGCCGAAGCCGGCTCTCTTGAAGGCCCTGATGGTTAGCGCTTCAGGGTCAATTGAGCGATCAGACTTTTCCTTTGATGCCAGCGCTTCTCTGACAGCTTGCGCTATCACCTGTTGCAGCGCCTCAGGGGCGAATGTCACGGCGGGTTGAGCGACATGTGTTTGCGTGGTGGTGTTGCGGTTAGCCATTGCGCATCTCCGAATGGGTTGGCGTTGACGGCGAGCCGATCCCGGCGTCGCCTCGCCTTTCCATTCGGGCGCTACATGATCGTGTACGTCGCATGGCTCGCATGTACCGGGCGAGACCGTGACCCAAAGGGTCACGAACGATTGACTTGCGGCGATCCTCCTGCGGTGCGTGGGCGTATTACGCAGGCACATGAGGGCGGGGGGGCTTGGTCATCGATGCACGATGATTGAATCAAGTCATTGATTGGACTCGACTTAATCGCTTGATCGTTTGCGGCTGGCTTTGCTTGCGCTATCGCCTGCCTGCGGGTTTGATCTTCGATCAAATGCGCAACTGGGTCCGGGGGAAACCGGGCGGGGGCGCTATATGCGCGTGGGTCCCCGCGTTTGATAAATACCTTGTCCGCCGACTTCACTAAGAAAAAATATCCGATTGGCTGTTCTGATTTTGTGCGAAAAAAATTTACCCCATAGGAAGCCATTAGGGGCTTCTCCAGAGGGGTTTGTGGTTATGGCCCTTTGGGTACTGCCGGTGATGGAAGCGCCTATGGGTGACTCGCTGCCTTGATCTAGCTGGCAAGAAAAAGCCCCCGGCATGGCGTCCGGGGGCTCATCATCGACACTGTGGACGGTCAAAGGAAAAACCCGTCGGAGGTTTATTATATCACACTTCGATCAATCGTGAATTATGGCAGAAGTGCAGCGCCAGTATTGGCGCTGGCCTGCTGCCTGATCTCGTCAACAGTGCGATAATCTGCCGGAAAAACACTGTTCACTGGTAATGTTCGAAGCGCCAGAGTTACGTCTGCCGACTGCCCGTATTCGAACTGATTGAACCAAGTGATGTCGACAAGGCCCGGATCGGGATTTCCGCCCGAGGCCGACCAAATCAGATTGAACGGCGGATATGAAATCTCGGAAAAAACATGAATCCGATCACCACTAATTCTGCCACTCATTCCCGATTGCCGAGTTGATTTGGAATTTGCCAGATCGTAGAGGCCCAAAAATACCCGCTCATGTCCACCACCATCTCGCGATTGCGGGTTCAAGAGATAGCGCACTAGCTCGGGCCTTTTCTGCGTCACGGCGGGCGGAGATGCGCTGCAGAACATCACCAATATCTGCTTATAGACGTTCAACGGCTTTATGGTGCACGGGATGATCCCGAAACGGTCCCGTGGCATCCAGCAATAGGGCATTAGCTGTTTCGCGAACTCAACATAGGCTCGGCCATACCAGCCGCCAGTGTAGTTGTTACATGGCTCGCAGAGAGTGTAGGCACCAGCGCCCCTCTGCTGAGTTCTGCCTCTCGGGTTATGGAGATGTTCAAGCATATCACCCGCAAGAACTTTATTGATGTCCGCGAGCAGAACCTTTTGATCGTTAAACGCAGCCTCAGGCGGGACATGCTCAAAACTGAGCAGCCCATTGCACCCGCAAAGATGACAGGTCCCGTGTCGCTTAGGCTTCGCCATGTCACTCCCGCGAATCAGCCGCAGCGCGGCTCCCGCACCTTACTAGCGCAACCAGAGAGGAGGACACTCCGGGGCAGACCGGGGAAAGCAACCAGCCTCCCGGGGTTATGTAAGTCGTTTAGGTAGAATATCATTTACTATCAATGGCTTATGCTAACAAAGGATGATGGTCACAATCCCATCAATTGGAAGCTATGGCTTCTTGGGATTTAACCTTCAGGTTGCAGGGATTGGGACCGCCGATAAAGCGGTCAAAGGCTCGTTCCATGGCTTCCATGGCGAGGTCGGTATCCTTGGCCGGAACGATCATCGAGTCATGCACCGGCAAGCAGGCAACGCCTTTGGCGTTGAGGGTGTCTTGGGCGGCAAGGATGATATCGGCATCCCGCCGCATCAGCTTGATCCCGGCATCGCTACAGAATGCACCTTCAATCGGCTTGTGGTGACTCAGGATCGCGACAACGATCTTGGCGGCATGTCCCCTGCCCTTGCCGAGCTTGTCTGCTAGGGCGGCTACTGTGGCCGGTTTGGACTTGGCGTTGAATCCGATGTTGATGCCGAGCTTCACGTCACCGCGTTCAAGGGCGTCGATCTCATAGGGGGGCCGGTCCATCCTGATCCCGGCTTGGTTGTACAGCATCGTGATGTGGAGGGCGCTGTAGTCGATCTCCGCGACCGGCTTGCCGTTGATGGTCATCGATGCCCGCGCCCATCCCGGTATCGACTGAAACCAACCATAGGCTCGCCCATGGCAGGCAAAGTTTCCCCGGCTGAAGATGCGCCACATTGGATTGCCCGGATGCGGCAGGATGTAACTCAGCTTCCGACTTGCGCCGTCAGGATCGGTCGGGCCGTTGTCGATTACGAGGTGCTGACCTCGCCGCTCAGCGGCAGGTACACCAATCTCGATGCCAGCGAGGATTTCGTTCCGAACGGCCTGTTGCCGCCGCATCCTGCGCGTTCGGTCGGTATCGACATAGCCGATCAATTCATCATTGCTGTTCTTAAGCCGTATGATCTCGCCAACCGAATATTCGATCCGTTGCGTTGTATCGGGCCAAGCCCGCATCAACTTGCCTGTAGCGCGAAAGCTGGATTGCCAGCCAAGATTACCGGGCGGCACCCGGTGATCTTCGATCAGGTTATGGTGCGAAAGCTCCGCAACCGAATCCAGAACCGTCCTGTAGCTATAGGTGATGCCATACCCATGATAGCGGTCGATAGCGCGGTAGAAATCCTTGTTGCGGGAATAGCTGACCGCCTTCCCTTCCTGTTCGCCCAAGATGGCCTCCAAAAGAATGGAAGCTCGCGCTGCCTCATAAGCTCGACTGCGCGTTGATGGCAGACCAAGCTCCTGCGCGAGATCGGGGGCGCGAAAGTGAAAGCCTAACGGCCTATCTCGGTCGCTGCATCCTTCGTAGTCGGCCATACAGGCCCCCGTTGTGGGGGCGATGACCGGCAACGCTTGATTTCAAGCTTCGCGCCAGCATATAATCTTCATCTCCAAGAAATGCCCACGTTGATAATCTCAATGCCTCCGGATTTGGCGCCGGGGGCGTTGTCGTTTGCTGTCATTCCGCCGCTGCCTTTTTGGAACCGGGCTGCAGCATCAGTTCCTCCATGGCCGCAACCGGAACCTTTAACAGCCGCCCGATCCGGATAACCGGAATCTCGCCCCGCTTTACAGCGGCGTAGGAGGTAGGGCCGCTAATACCAAAATACCTCCTTCCAGCCTCTTCAACCGTAATGGTTTTTTCGCATTTCTTGCTCATTCGGAACCTCACAAAAAGTTGATGGGCGTTTAGACCCAACCCCATATAAATGGCCCCACTTCTGATGTCAACTCCACTTGTGGAGCTATCGATGCCGTCCTACATCATGCCTGTTTCAGCGAGAGGAGAAAGCCGGATGGCCAAACGAAAAGAGACCGACATGGCGCAGATGAACCTGCGCTTACCGGAGAAGCTTCGACGGATGATCGAGGTTGAGGCGAAGAAGAATGGCTGGAGCTTGAACCGCGAACTGGTGCGGCGGCTGGAGCAGTCGTTCTTCAGCCAATCGACAAGCGACATCGCCACCAGCGCTGCCATGAGCGCGAGCTTGGCGACTGCCAAGATTCTCACCGCGCAATGGAATGAATTCTTGAAGGCGCACGGCGGACCCGAACTCAAGCTTGACGAACATGCTTGGCGATCGCTTGAGACCCAAAATCCACAACTGCCGCTCGCGACAACCGATGCAAACGAGACGGCTGACGAGCGTCATTTTGCTACCCCCCTCTCTCCTCTTCGAGGAGAGGGGGGTAGCAATGGAGAAACCTGATGCCGAAGATACCACCAGATCAAGAAGACGACGCCAAGCTCGCGGCGAAGATCGTCAATGCCATCAAGGAAGTCGATGCAGCGACCGCCGCACGGAACGAGAAGGCACTCGCCGCAGGCAGGCTGCTGGTCGAAGCCCAGAAGCGACATCCCACCGAAAAAGCCTTCGAGAAATTCCTGCAACTGGCGGGTGGCATTCATATCCGCCGAGCAAGGGATTTGATCGCCTTCGCCCTTGGGCGCAAGGACTTCGAGAAGCACCAGATCGATAACGCCGCCGCGCAACAGCGGCACCGAGACAAGCTCAAGGCCGAGAAAATCGAGCAAGAGAGGGAAAAGGCTGCTCTGCCGAAGCCCGATCCAAATCCGAAGCCAAAAGGCAATGGGAAACCCGAACCGGAGCCGGCTGCGGCATTACGTAATGCCGCAGCAGTGTCAGAAGCCAACCTCCAAGAATTTCGGAATGCCTGCCGACGCCATCTCCCGGAGTTGAGCGCGGACGATCTGGAAAGGGCTCGCCATTTCGTCATGCTCGACAAGTGGCGTTCCAAAACCAAGGAGGCAGCGTGATGGCTGACCGTAGTTCGATCATTGAGAAGATAAAAGCACTGCTCGCCAAGACGACGGAGAACGGCTGCACTGAAGAAGAAGAGTTGGCTGCGCTAGCCAAGGCGAGAGCTTGGATTGATGCGCACGAAATAACGGACGGCGAGTTGCAACTGAGCCGTGAGGAAAGGGCGATACTTCACGACGAGAGCGAAGCCGATGCCCGCGATACCCATCAAATCAAGTGGCGGCTATGCCTCGCCGTCGAGCGCTACTGCAATGTACGCATCTATCGTAACCACTCCAAAGCTGGCCTGACCTTTGCCGGCTTTAAGTCGGACATCGAGTTTGCAGAGTGGCTGCTCGGGCACCTAGCCGATTTCGTGCACGACGCGCTGTTCGAGTTTCTGCTCGATTGTCTGGCACCAGAGGGCAAAGAGCGCAAAGAGGAAATTCGGGGCTTCGTCATCGGATGCACTGAGCGTGTCAGCGCGCGCCTGATCCAGATGTGCGACCAGTCAAAGGCCGAGCGCACCACAAACGGCAAGGCGCTGGTTGTCATTAAGGACCAAGCCATCAACGATCTATTCAAGGCCGAAGGCATCTGTTTGCGATCGAGCAGCGGCAGCCGCGCCGGCTTCAGTGACGGCGCGCGCGCCGCCGGCCAAAGCGCTGGTGACCGGGCAAGCTTCGGCAAGCCTGTATCGGGTGCCGGTGCGGCGCTGCGGCTTGGTAAGAATTGAGCCCCGTCCTGCCATGAAGGCACGGTATTCGATTTGGGTCCGTGAGCGCGGCTCCGACCACGACGTTGAACTCTGCGAGCTTGGTAGCAACCCGGAGGCTGTAGTGGCGGCGCTTCACGCCAAGTGTGTGACGCTCGGCAAAAGCAGACAGGTTAAAAAATATGAAGCCGTCCGCGTGGTGGATCATGCGGAACAACAGAAGGGAGAACAGAAATGAGTGATAAGGACCATCTCAAAAGCGGCCATATCGATAATATAGCTCTTCAACTTGCTGAAGATGTTTACGATAGCGACTTCACTAGGGAAGAAATAATGGACCGTCTGATGCGGGCCATTGTTGCGGGGTGCAACTATCCTCATGTCGCCGTCAGCGGCGTCGCTGACGATTTCATTGTAATGTCTGTTGAAGAGCACGCGCACAAGCCCGCCCTTACCCTGCATCAGGCGGCGAGCCTGATCCTGAGTGTTTGGGAATATATGGACCGCGAAAAGTATGAGTTCGCGAACCTCTCCGACAGCATGAAGAAGCCGGGAGGATGATAACCATGGCTGATGAACAAGCCATTGCAATACTGCGCGCAGCCATCAATGCGATCAGCCCGGCATGGGAATGGTCGGCGGAATATAGCGGTCCTCCAATGGAGAGGCTGCACGCTTTCCTCTCTAAACAGCGGGGTACATATATCGAGCTATTGCATGAGGCGTTGAGCGAAGAGGGTGAAGA
Source organism: Bradyrhizobium sp. (assembly GCA_035568535.1). Classification (GTDB taxonomy): domain Bacteria; phylum Pseudomonadota; class Alphaproteobacteria; order Rhizobiales; family Xanthobacteraceae; genus Bradyrhizobium. The sequence goes on along the minus strand of DATMNV010000085.1, from coordinate 19,655 downwards.
GGGCTTGTCCGAGCAATCGAAAGAGGCTGTGAACCATATCGCGCGCCCGTCTTGGGTTGAGGAGACAGAAGACTTCCGGGTAACAGGGGATGGAGAAGTGTAATGGCTGATGAGAAACCAGTACCACTGGTAATGGCCAAGCCGCCCAAGTCGGACTGGACGCCGCCCGTTGAGGACCTGCGGGGCAAGACCCCTGAAACTTGGAAATGCATTGACTGCGGGTTTGACACCGCACCCGGCTGTCTTGGCCGCGAGCAGATGGAGCAGGCCTTTGCCTTGAAAGACAGCATCGGTCTCCACATTACCGGCCAGTCTGAAGTCTACATGGTCAAGCCGAAAGTGTGGAAAGCTGCTGGCATGAATGCTGGCCAAGGTGGTTTTGGCGATCAGGACGGCGACAGTGGCTGCCTCTGTATCGGATGCCTTGAGAAACGAATAGGCAGGCGACTGACGCCCAAGGACTTCTCCCGCAATCACGAATTCAACGACTTCCCTGGATCAGTGCGGCTGATATCACGCTGGACCGACGTACCAGAGGGGGTCGTGGCAGAAATGCGTGCGGAAGGGGTAGAGCCGGTGCGTAGGGGTAAATGAAACTACTCGCCCGGCGGTGAGAGATGAAGAATGCCAGGATGAGCAATGTTTAGAATTCGTTACCTTCGGTAAAAAATCGGCCCGGAAAAAATCGATGGACAGTGAAGCCGGCGACGGTGCAGCATGATGGTTCCGGCCCCCCTCCCCGAAATAACCACTCCGCTTGAACTGGCCCGATGTCTTGGCTGGTCAGAACGACGGCTGCGCGACCTCGCCCGCCGTCTCGGGGCTTGCCGGGTTCTCGGCAATCGAATGATCCTATTACCCGAGGATGTCGCTGCCATCATGGAGGAAACACGATGCCCATCAAAATCTACCAACGCGGCAAGGTCTGGCATTACCGAGGAACGGTTGCCGGTCGGCGGTTACGCGGCTCTTGTGAAACAACGAACAAAGAAATTGCGGCGCGTCAGGCTGCCGAGATCGAAGCCCGAGAGTGGAAAGGTCGTTTCGATGGACCGCAAGCGATCCTGACGTTTGCCCAAGCGGCGATCATGTACCGGGCAGCCGGCAAGTCCGATACGAACCTCGAACCGATCGAGGACTATTTCAAGGACATGCTCGTCAAGGACATTACGCCAGGTATGATTAGGCAAATGGCAATAGAGCTATTCGGCCATTGTACCGGGGCTAGCCGCAATCGGCTGGCTATCGTGCCGGCGCGGGCCGTTATCAACTACGCGGCGGCATCCAAGCTGTGCCAGCCCATCCGTATCGAGAAGTTCAAGGTCGAGACCGCTGAAAAGGGTTTTGCAACGCTCGAATGGGTGCAGGATTTCCGTAAGGAAGCGTCGCCCCAGCTTGGCGGTTTTGCTCTGTTTATGTTTCTGACCGGCGCGCGTCCGAGTGAGGCGCTGGAAGCCGATATCAATCTGAGCAAGGCGACCGCTCTGATCCGCGCCAGCAAGGTTGGACACGAGCGTGAGGCGCATCTTCCTGAGATGCTGGTCGTAGCCCTCGCCAATATTCCCATGATCGAGGGGCGCTCGCTGTTTTTCTATAGCAGCCTGGATTCGCTCTATCCAGCTTGGTTTACCGCCGTAGATCGCGCCGGGCTCGAAAGGCTAACGCCTCACTGCTGCCGGCATGGATTCATCACCGGACTTTTGCGCGCGGGGAAGGATGTCAAAACCGTCGAATGGCTCGCCGATGTGAGCGCCGAAACGCTGCTCCGGACCTATGCTCACGCGATCAAGGATCGACGCCAAACGGACGTCCTAACTGACACGCTCGTGACACAGCCCATTGTCGAAAGTGCGAGAAACCGGCGTAAAATAGGCACAACTTGAATTTGATTGTTTCCTCCGGAGGGAATTTTGTTGTTGGCCCTCGTCGTTGGTTCTGGGGCGCGGCGGCACAGAAATTAACCCGATGGATAAATACTGTCCAGCACCAAAACCGCGTCGCCGATTTCGTGGTGGCGAAAATCTCAGACGGCGTGATGCGCGCTAACGCGCGTCCGCGCCGCCTTCTTCCGGCCGAACAGCGCCGACGATTTCCCCGTCAGCGCCGCCAGCACCAGCGCGACCATGTGATCGAGCCGCTCGTCCCTGGCTTCCTTGTTCAGGAGGTCGCGGCCGAAGATGAAGCTGAGCGTTGCGCTGTTGGAGAGATAGAAGAAGCTCAGGCCCGCAATCGAGATGTAGAGCTGCACCGGATCGACGTTGGTCTGGAAGTCGCCGCTTAGGACGCCGCGCTGCACCACCGTGCGGATCATCTCGACAAAGGGCGAATGCATCGACTTCACCCTGGTCGAGCGCTTCAGGTGCTTGGCGCGCGCGAGATTCTCGGTGTTGAGCAGCGCCAGGAATTCGGGATTGCGCAGGAAGTAATTCCAGGTGAAGTCGATCAGTGTCTTGATCGCCTCGGGCGGATCGAGATGTTCGAGCGCCAGCGTACGCTCCTCGCCTCGGATCTTCTCATAGGCGCCTTCGAGCACCGCGAGGTAGAGGTCTTCCTTGTTGCCGACGTGGTAGTACAGCATGCGCTTGTTGGCGCCGGCCTTGACGGCGATGCGATCGACCCGCGCGCCGGCGAGCCCCATGGGCGGCAAATTCCTGCTTCGCCGCCTCGAGGATGCGCAGCCGCATGCCCTCCGGGTCGCGCTGCCATTTCAAGACTCGCTTTTTCGTTGCTTTCGCCAATTCGCTCGCCTGGTGACGGTACAGGGGTTGGATGTAGCACGCGGCTCACGGTTTGAGAATTGAGCAGGAAGCCTGAAGCAGGACGTCTCGCCCTTCTCCCCTTGTGGGAGAGGCGCACCGCCGTCACAGCACCGTGTCAGCCCGAAGCCTCCCGCGCCGTCCGTTCCAGGAACAACGTCTGCACGCCGCAGGTGCGGCTGCGAATGCTCATCACTCGCGTGCCGGGCTTGCGACCGATGCGCACTTCGGACACCTCAATGCCGGCAGCGATAAGCCGCGACCGCGCGGCGTCGAGGTCGCCGACGCGCCAGCTCAGGCCCCAAAGCTTGTCATGGGTGGCGTCGCCGCCCGCGACCGTCCGGCGCACCACCTCGACAATGAGATCGCCGCAGCGGAAAAACATCAACTGGCCCCAGTCCTGGTGCGTGCGGTCGAGCGCCATGTCGAGGCCGAGCCGCGCGCCGTAGAGTGCGGCGGCGCGCTCGGAATCCTCGGTCGAGACCACGATATGGTCGAGCCCGACCACGGGCGCGGTGGCCACAGCGCGCGAGCGCGGGCGTTCGCCACCGAGCTCCAGGAAGAACATGCGCACGCCGCGCGAGAGATCGGTCGAGGCCCGGGTGCGCTTCCAGCGCAGCGTGACGCCGGACACCGCATCGGTGGTTTCGGCCTCCGCAACCGGCTCCGGCTTCAGCGCGACGCGCTCCAGCCGTCGGTGCATCTTGCCGATATCGGGGGTTGCGAAGCAGATGCTGGCAAGCCCCTCGCCACTCGCGCCGATCACGTTGCGGATGCGGTCGGCGGCCACGCTGAAACCGCTCGGCGCCATCAATTCGAGCGTCATGTTGTCAAGCGTGAACAGCACGCGATCGGCGCCCTCGCCGCTGTTTTGCCACGACGGCGCGCACCCGAGCAGCGCCTCGTACGCCGCCGCGCCCTTGCCGATGTCCGCGACGAGAACGACGACGTGATCGAGGCCGGATATCACGGAAACAATCCTCGCGTGTTCTTGGCGGCGCGCACCTTTTCCACCCCGATCGCCATCGCCGCGGTCCGGTGCGGAATCTTGTCGGCTTCTGCGCGTGCTCGCATCTGGTCGAAGGCGCGTTCGAGGATCTGATACTCGCGCCGCATCACCTCCTCTTCCTCCCAGAACAGCTGCTGCAGGTCCTGCACCCATTCGAAATAGCTCACCACCACGCCGCCGGAATTGCAGAGGATGTCGGGAATGAGGAAGATTTCGTCCTGCCGCTTCTCCAGCACGAGGTCGGCATCCGGCGTGGTCGGGCCGTTGGCGCCTTCCGCCAGCACCCGGCATTTCAGTTGCTCGGCGACTTTCGCATCGATCACGCGCTCCAGCGCCGCCGGCACCAGCACGTCGCAGGGAAGGGTGAGGATTTGCGCGGGATCGTACTGCAATTGCGTGGAGAAGCCGGCGATGCTGCCATGGGTCGAGGCATGACGCATCAGCGTGGGGATATCGAGGCCCTTTGGATCATGCAGCGCACCGGTGTGATCGCTTACCGCGATCACCTTCAGCCCGAATTGGTGCAGGCCGAGCGCGGCGTAGGACCCGACATTGCCAAAGCCCTGGACGACGGCGGTGGCGCCCGACGGATTCATCTTCAGCACGTCCAGCACCTTCCTCGAAAGATGCGCCACGCCGCGCCCGGTGGCTTCGCGCCGGCCCAGCGTACCGCCGGACGAAACCGGCTTGCCGGTGACGATCTCGGTCACGGTCTGGCCCTGGTACATCGAATAGGTATCCATGAACCATGCCATCACCTGCTCGTTGGTGCCCATGTCCGGCGCCATGACGTCGGTGTGCGGGCCGACAAAGGGAATCATCTCCTGCATGTAGCGGCGCGACAGCGCCTCCAGCTCGCGCTTCGAAATCTTGGAGACGTCGACGTTGATCCCGCCCTTGGCGCCACCATAGGGCAGGCCTGCGAGCGCGCATTTCCAGCTCATCCACACCGCAAGTGCGGCGACCTCGCCGATGTCGACCGACGGCGCAAAGCGCGTGCCGCCCTTGGTCGGCCCCATCGTGAGAAGATGCTGCACGCGATAGCCTTCGAACACCGCGATCGTGCCGTCGTCGCGGTGAATCGGACAGGAGACGGTGATCGCACGTTTCGGCATCAGCAGGCGGTCGCGCTCGTCCATCGGAATGTCAAGATGGTTGGCGATCACGTTGAACTGGTTTGCCGCCATCTCGAACACAGGACCGGAATAGACGGTCATAGCCCCCTCCCTTTGAACGCAGCCCCCGGAACTGCCGGCGGCCGAGCACCGTTGTAGGCGACATCCTGTCACGGCCATATTTACGCCGATACCCCGTCTCAAGCGATTAACGCGGCAGCTTTGCGAATAATTTCAGCGAACATCCGAAACAACCGGTGCTAATGTACGGGCGCCGGGGCCGGGACCACCCCATCAAGCGCATGACGGACAACCTTATGCAGGCCCTCTTTATCGGACAGACCTATATCGACGTCACCTTCATCACCGACCATCTGCCGACCGGCGACGAGAAGCATGTGGCCGACGCCTACGCGGTCTCCTTTGGCGGCAACGCGGTGACCGCCGCGTTCTGCTGCGCCAAGCTCGGCATCGTACCGGACCTGATCTGCACCGTCGCCAATGACTGGCTCGGCCGCATGTTCCAGGACATGAGCGCGAAGTACGGAATTTCGGTGCATCCGCGCAAGGTCAACTCCTCCTCGCTCTCCTTCATCATGCCGAAGGACGGCAAGCGCGCCATCGTCCGCTGCCGCGACGACGCGCACATCCATCCCTTCCCGCTGCTCAATCTCGGCAATTGCCGCGCGCTGCATATCGACGGCCACCAGCCGGACGCGGCGATTCACTATGCCAAGCTGTGCCGCGAAGACGGCATCCTGACCTCGCTCGACGGCGGCGGCTTGCGCACCAACACCCATGAGCTGCTCGAGTTCATCGATGTCGCCATCGTCGCCGAGCGCCTGTGCGAGCAGATGGATCTGACGCCGGAGAAGATGCTCGATTATCTCAAGGGCCGCGGCTGCCGGGTCGGCGGCATCACCATGGGCGAGAAGGGACTGCTCTGGTACGACGAGGCCGGCGTGGTACATTCGATGCCGGCGCTGCCGATTCCGCGCGAACGCGTGATCGACACCAACGGCGCCGGCGACGTCTTCCACGGCGCCTATGTCTATTCCTACCTGGCGCATCCCGAGAAGAGCTGGCACGACCACTTCGACTTCGCGCGCGCGGCCTCGACCTATAAGATCCAGCGGCTCGGCAACGAAGCCGGACTGCCGATGCTCGCCGACATCGAGAAGGTGCGGCAGGAATTTTCAGTCGGCGCGGAAGCCGTACCAATCAGGCGAGCGCAGCTTTGAGATCAAAGCTCGGATCGGCGGCGTTCTCCGGTGGCAATGAACGGTGCATCGGCAGAAATCGCCGGCCGAACATGTGGTCGCCGGCACGGTTGACGGACTCGATACCGACGAGCTTGCCCGCCCGGTAGCAGAACGCGGAGAACGCCTTTAGCGCTGGATCGCCGCGCATCACGACCTGGTCGTAGCCGGTGGTGAGGCCTGCGATCTGCAGCTTGTCGTCGCCCTGGTCGCTCCAGAACCAGGGCTGGCCGTCATAGGGCTGGTCGTCGCCTGTCAAGCGTGCCGCCACGCAGCGCGCATGGTCGGTCGCGTTCTGCACCGACTCCAGCCGCAGCGAGCCGCCGAAGCGCGGGCTCTCGAACAGGGCGCAATCGCCGATCGCGGAGATATCGGGATCGGCCGTCAGCAGATGCTCATTGACAATGATGCCGGACGCGGTGGGCAGGCCCGCCTCCCTGGCAAGCTCGACATTCGGCAGCACGCCGACGCCGACCACGACGAGATCAGCCGGGATATGCCGGCCATCGCTGAGGCTGACGCCGGTGACCTTATGGCCATCTGCTTCGATCGACGTCGCCATCACGCCGAGATGGATGCGGACGCCGGCTTCGGCATGGCGCTTCTGGAAATATTCGGAGACTTCGGCGGTGACCGCACGCGCCATCACGCGGCTCGCAAGCTCGAGCACATCGACCTCAAGCCCCTTGATCCGCGCCGTCGCCGCAAATTCCAGACCGATGAAGCCCGCGCCGATCACGACCACGCTCTTGCTCGCCGCGATCCGCGCGCGCAAATCCTCGCTGTCGTCGAGGATGCGCAGGTAGCGCACATTGGGCAGGTTGGCATTGGGGATATCGAGCAGGCGGTTGCGCGCGCCGGTCGCAAGCACGAGATGGCCGTAGTCGAGCGCTGTGCTCGAGGCGAGCTTCAGCTTGCGCGCGGCACGGTCGATCGCCACGGCATGATCGGAGATCAGTTCGATGTGCTGGTCGTCGAAGAATTTTTGCGGGCGAAACATCAGGCTGTCCGGGCCGCCGGTGCCCTTGAGATACGCCTTCGACAATGGCGGCCGCTGATACGGCAGATGCGCCTCGTCATTGATGACGGCGACGCGATCCTTGAAGCCGAGCTGGCGCAGCGAGGCCGCGACCTGGAAACCGGCATGGCCCGCGCCCACGATCAGAACAGGTCCTTGTGTCATCGCGACAGCCCGGCTGTCAGGGCACGGAAATCACCCATGTCGTCACCTCTCCCGGCGAATTTTGGCTTGCCATCATCCGGGAAGAGCGGCGCTCGTGTCCGCGTCCCGGGCGATGAGGCCCCATTAAGCCTCATGGGCCCGCGCGGCGCAAGGGCATGCGGCGCTCAGGCCGCGACCAGGCGAAGCGGCAGGGTATCGAGGCCGCGCAGCGTGTTGTTCAGCCGCCGCGTCGGCTCGGCGGTCATCTCGAACAAGGCAACGCGCTTCGCCAGCGTACCGAATACCGCCTCGGCTTCCAGCCGTGCCACCGCCTGTCCGACACAGCCATGAATCCCGGTGCCGAAGGTCATGTGCCCGGTCGCGCGGCGCTTGACGTCGAATTGGTCCGCCCGCTCCCAGCGGCGCGGATCGCGGTTGGCGGCGGCCAGGAACAGCAGCACCTTCTCGCCCTCGCCAAGTTGCACACCACCGACCTCGACGGCCTTGGTAGTGGTGCGGAAGAATGTCTGCACCGGCGCCTCGAAGCGCAACACTTCCTCAAAGGCCAGACGCATCAGCGAAGGATTTTCGCGCAGGGTCGTCCATTGCTCCGGATATTTGGCAAAACAATAGAGCGCATTGCCCAATCCATAGACGGTGGTGTCGACGCCGGCCGACAAAAACGAGCGCACCAGCATCCCGGCTTCGGCTTCGGTCAGTTCGCCGGAATCGACGGCGCGAAAAATCTGCATGCCGAGTCCGTCCGGCGCCAGCGCCGCGCGGCTGCATTTCGACATGATCCAGTCGCGCACCGCGCCGGCATTGGCCATCGCCTTGTCGAAGAGATCGTTGCGCGGGCCGAAGCCGTTGAACACCATGCTGCCGTAAGGCAGCAGGCTCTCCCGGCCATCTTCGGAAATGCCAACGGAATCCGGAAACACCTTGAGCGGATAGGCCTCCGCAAGATCGGCGATGCCGTCGAATTCGCCCTTCGCAAACAACCGGTCGACCAGCGCCTCGGCTTCGCGCACCAGCGTCTCGCGCAGCACGTTGATCGCGGCCGGAGACAGGATGCGGGTCAGCACCGCGCGGGTGCGCGAGTGCAGCGGCGGATCGGCTTCCAGGATGATGCTCGGCGGCCGCCAGGGGGGCTCTTTGCGGAAATCGCTTAAGCCCACGCCGGCGCCGGAACAATAGGTCTGCCAGTCCGTCAGCGCGTCGCGCACCTCCTGATGCCGCGCCATCGCCCAGATGCCGTAACGTTCCAGCCACACCACCGGGCCGGCCTCCCGCATGGCTTCGTGATGCGGATAGGGGTTTTCCAGGAACGCATGCGAGAACGGATCTACGCTGGAAACGGGCCGTTCGACCAATGTGTCCATCTGTTCCTCCCGTCCGTCGCCGCCCTTGTTGCGCGGCCGTTTGGCCGCATCTTGCAGCCCCTCACGGGGATTGTCACCCGGCCCTTTCAGCGATTTAAATGCCTGCCACCGCCTTCAAGCCCGGGGATTTCAGATGTCGACCGCTCCTGCCAACGTCTCCTCACCCGACGATCCGGCGCTGCTTCGCGTCGATGGCCCGATCGCCACCATCACGCTCAACCGGCCCACGGCGTTCAACTCGATCAATCTGGCGATCGCGCAAAAACTCGAGGCGCTCAGTGCGGAGGTCGAGGCTTCCGAGGAGATCAGGGTGCTGGTGATCGAGGGCGAAGGCCGCGCCTTCTGCGCCGGCGGCGACCTGCAGACCATCGGAGCCGCGGCCCAGGCGAACACCATTACGCCCGTCGTTGGCGAGTTGCTCAAGCACTACCACGCGTTCATCGAAACCGTGAGACGGATGCCGAAGATCGTGCTCTCGAGCGTGCATGGCTCGGCCGCGGGCGCCGGCATGGGACTGGCCTTCGTCACCGACCTCTGCATTGCCGCCGAGGATGCCCGCTTCACGCCGGCCTACGCCAAGATCGGCGTGTCGCCGGACGGCGGCAGCACCGTCGGCATGGTAGGCACGGTCGGCACCCGCCGCGCGCTGCAGATATTTCTGGCCGAGGATAGTTTTACCGCGCAGCAGGCTTACGAGTGGGGCCTGGTCGCCAAGGTCGTTCCAGCCGTCGAGTTGAAGGCGGCGACGCGGCAATTTGCCGAGCGGCTGGCGCAAAATCCGCCCGCGGCGATCGCCGGCACCAAGGCGCTTGTCTACCAGGCCCCCACCGCTCCGACCAAACAGCAACTCGACGCCGAAGAGCACAAGATCATCACGGCCATGCACACGGAAGACTTCCGGATCGCCGTGAAGAAATTCACGAGCAAGGCAAAGTAAGCGCCTTACGGCGGGCAGATATACCCCGTCCCCGCCGGCGACTTGAAGCAGCCGACCGACTCCGGGATCACGTGCTTGGGCAGCCAGAGCACGACGCTCGGGAAATAGATCGTGAAGGTGATGGTGATCAGGAACACCACATAGATCGGCAGCGCCGCGCGCAGCGCCTTGCCGAAACTGATGCCGACGAATTTCGAGGCCATTAGCAGCACCAGCCCGTAAGGCGGCGTGATCAGGCCGAAGGCGAGCGTCGCGATCAGCACCACGCCCATGTGCACGCCGTTGATGTCACCGGCCTGGGTCAGCGCGTTCACCAGCGGCATGAAGATGATGATGGTCGGCACCGGCTCGATGAAGTCGCCGATGACGGTGAACAGCAGCACCATCAGCAGCATGATGTAATGCGGATCGTTGCCCGCGATCGAGGTGATCCAGTCGGCGATGACGATGGCGCCGCGCAAGTAAGCCAGCATCCAGCCAAAGGCGTTGGCGGCGCCGATGGTGATCAGCGGCAGCGAGAAGATCAGCCCGGCGAGGCAGAAGTCGTAAGGAATCCTCTTGATGTGCCCGCGGTTGAGCGCGGGGATCACGACCAGGATGATCCAGATCACCGCGACGACGCCGGCCTCCGTCGGCGTGAACCAGCCCGTCAAAATGCCGCCGAGCAGGATCACGGGGATCATCAGCGGCAGCGCGGCGTCGCCGGCCGCGAACACCACCTGCTTCAGCGGCGCCCGCGACTTGCGCATGCCGGAGGGGCCGAAGAAATAGCAATACAGCATCAGCCCGAAGCCGATCATGAACCCGGGCACGACACCCGCCATGAACAAGCCTGCGATCGAGACATTGCCGACCGCGCCGTAGACGACCGCGGTGATGCTGGGCGGCACCAGCGCTGCGATGGTGGACGCGGCCGCGATGATCGCCGCGATGAAGGCAGGCTCGTAACCCTCGCGCCGCATCGGGCCGCCGAGCGCACGGCTCATCACCGCGACGTCGGCGGTGGTCGATCCCGACATTTCCGAAAAGAACATCGAGAAGACGACGACGACCTGCGACAGCCCGCCCCTGATGTGTCCTACCAGCGACACCGAGAGATTGGCGATGCGCACCACCACATTTGCCGAGCTCATGAGCTCGCCGACCAAAAGGAAGAACGGGATCGCGAGCAGCGCCTCGGAATCGACGCCGTCGAAGATCTTCTGCACGATCGCGGCCAACGAGACGTCGGCGAGCGTCGCCCCGACGAACACGCCGGCGAGCAGCGAGAACGGCACGGGCACGCCGAGATAGCCGAAGAACAGGAAGCAGAACGACATCAGTCCGAGGACGACCGGAGGGCTCAACGCTGTGCTCCCGGCTCGACGCTGGTTGAGATGGCGGGAATCGCGTGGTCATCATCCGACGGCGGCTCGGCATGCTCGAAGCCATTCCTGACGCCGTTGACGAGCTGCTCGACCGTGAACAGCGCGATCAGGATGCCGGACAGGGGGATGATCGCATAGAGCGAGGCGATCGGCGTGCCCGACGGCAGGCGGAACGAGCCGAAGCCGCGCAGGTAATTCAGATAGCCGTACCGGATCAGGCAGAAGGCGACGCCGAGCACCACCGCGCGGGTTACGATCTCGACAATCAGGCGCGACGTGCCGTGCATCGATTCCGCGATCGCGGTGAGATAGAGGTGGTCGTTGCGCCGGGTCGCGACCGCAGCCCCGATGAAGATCGCGTAGATGAAGAGCGTCGAGGTGACTTCCTGCAGCCACAGCCAGGGATGGCCGATGGTGCGCGTCACGATATCGGCCGTCACCGACATCGAGAAGCCGAAGCAGAGGATGCCGCACAGCATCATCAGGACCAGCTCGAGCCGGTCCAGCGCCCGCCATTTCAGATGGCGCTGCCGCTGCAATACCAGTTTATCGGCGATTGCCATCAATTCCCCCGTCGCCCCGGCGAAAGCCGGGGCCCATAATCACAGGCGTCAGTCGCGAACGAAGCTGGTTGCCATCGTGCCCAAAATTCCCGCCGCGGAGTATGGGTCCCGGCTTTCGCCGGGACGACTCGCGGAAACGGCTGCATGTGCAGCCTAGTTGATCGCCCGGATCAGGTTCTTGATCTTCTCGGCGTGCGGGCCCAGCTCCTTCGCCTGCTTGTCGAGCAAGGGATCGGCGATCACGGTAAAGCTCTTCTTGTCCACGTCATCGACCACCTTGACGCCCATGGTCTTGAGCTTGGTCAGCGCGGTTCTCTCCAGCTCGAACGCCTTGGCCGGCTCCTTGGCGCTGACTTCGTTCGCCGCCGCCTGCACCCATTGCTTCTGCTCGGCCGAAAGGCTCTGCCACAGCTTGTCGGAGATGAGCACGAGCGCGTTGTTGGCCTCGTGCTCGGTGATCGAGAGCACGGGCGCGACCTCGTAGTGCTTGTTCACGAGATAGACATTGATGCTGTTCTCGGCGGCGTCGACCACGCCGGTCTGCAGCGACGTGTAGACGCTGCCGAACGGCATATGAACGGTCTGCGCGCCATAGGCCGGGAACGTCGCATCCTCTGTGGCGGTGGCCTGAACGCGGATCTTCAGCCCCTTCATGTCGCCGACGTTGTGAACTTCCTTCTTGCTGTAGATGTGCCGCACGCCTTGTGAGCCGACCCCGATCACATGCACCCCCTGCGTGGTCTCATCGATCATGGCCTTGATCGCATCGACGACCTGCGGATCGGCGAGCGATTTGAGCAGATGGGCCTCGTTGCGGAACAGAAAATGCAGTGACATCACGCCGGCCTGCGGCGAGATGGTCGCGGTGTTGGCCGAGGAGATGATGGCGAATTCGATATCGCCCGATTTCACCAGCTGCAGCAGCTGCGGCTCCTGCCCGAGCTGCGCGCCAGGATACTGGTCGATGATCATGGTACCCTTGCTCAATTCCTTGAGCTTGTCCGCGAAAAGATCGCCGGCGACCGAATAGCCGGTGTTGCGCGGCTGATCATAGGCAAAGCGATAATGCTTCACTTCCTGCGCGTTCGCGCCCGCGGCCAACATCGCCGCCGCGCCCACCAATCCGCCAATAAACTTGGATTTAAACGTCACGGTTTCCCCCTGTTTGATTTTGCGAGGATCAAACCATTGGGGTTGCCGGATTGTCAATTGAACATCCGCCGAAGGCATTTGTGACAGGCGCACGTCATCCGGGCGCACCCGGATGACGCACGTTGCCGCCTACTTAATCGCCCGGACGAGGTTCTTGATTTTCTCCGCATGGGGCCCGAGCTCCTTGGCGAGCTTGTCGAGCAAGGGGTCGGCGACTGCGATGAAGCCCGATTTGTCGACGTCGGTGACGACCTTGACCCCGATCGATTTCAGCTTGTCCTGCGACTGGTGCTCGAGCTCGATCGCCTTCGCCGGCTGGCTGCGATTGACCTCGTCGGCGGCGGCCTGCACCCAGCCCTGCTGCTCCGGGCTCAGGTTGTTCCAGACCCTGTCGCTGACCCAGACCAGTGAATTATTGGCCTCGTGCTCGGTCATCGACAGCACGGGAGCCACCTCATAATGCTTGTTGGCGAGATAGACGTTGACGCCGTTTTCCGCGACATCGACGACGCCGGTCTGCAGCGAGGTGTAGACGCTGCCGAACGGCATATGCACGATCTGCGCGCCATAGGCCGGGAATGTGATGTCCTCGGTCGGCGTCGCCTGCACGCGCACCTTCAGGCCCTTGATATCGGCAATGTTCTTGATCTCGTGCTTGGAATACATGCTGCGCAGGCCGAGCGTCGCGAGCGCGATCACATGGGCACCCTGCACGGTCTCGGAGACCATCGCCTTCACGGCTTTCGCGACTTCGGGATCGGCGATCGCCTTGATCAGATGCGCTTCCGAACGAAACAGAAAGTGCATCGACATCACGCCGGCCTGCGGCGACAGCGTCGCGGCATTGGCGGAGGACGAGATACAGAACTCGACATCGCCCGCCTTGACCAGTTGCAGGACCTGCGGCTCCTGCCCGAGCTGCGCGCCCGGATACTGGTCGATCAGCATCGTGCCCTTGCTCAACTCCTTCAATTTGTCGGCGAAGATGTCGCCCAGGATGCCGTAGCCGGTCGTCTTCGGCTGGTCGTAGGCGAAGCGATAATGCTTCACCTCCTGCGCGGCCGCGCTTGCGACCGAAAAAACGGATACGGCAACGACCGCACCGAGAAGCTTGCTCCAGCTCGCCATCGTCTCCCTCCCAATGATGATTTTTTCTTTGATCATCCCATCGGGGTTGTTTGATTGTCAATCAAACGAGAGACGTAACGCAGTTGCGAGATGACTGAAGCGCGATGGCTTTGGGATGAACGTCGCGGTTCAGCTTATTGTTTGAGCATGATCTTTTCGGAAAACCGCTGCACACTTTTCCGGATCATGCTCTATCCTTTCCCCTTCGCGCGCATGAAATCGAAATCGCAGCCCTCGTCGGCCTGCAAAATGGTCTCGTTGAAAAGATGGGCATAGCCGCGCTGCGCCCATTCCGGCGTCGCCGCCGGCTTCAGCGCGGCCTGGCGCTGCTTCAATTCGGCCTCGTCGACCAGAAGGTCGATGCAGCGCTTCTCGACATCGAGCCGGATCATGTCGCCGTTCTTGACCAGCGCCAGCGGCCCGCCGACCGCGGATTCAGGCGTGATATGCAGCACGATGGTGCCGAACGCCGTGCCGCTCATGCGCGCATCCGAAATCCGCACCATGTCCTTGACGCCGGTGCGGCCGAGCTTCTTCGGGATCGGCAGATAGCCCGCTTCCGGCATACCCGGCGCGCCCTTCGGCCCGGCATTGCGCAGCACCAGCACGTCATCGGCCTTGACGTCGAGATTGGGATCATCGACCCGCAGCGTCATGTCTTCGACAGATTCGAACACCACGGCACGGCCGGTGTGCTGCAGCAGCCTCTCGCTCGCAGCCGCGTGCTTGATGACGGCGCCGCGCGGCGCGAGATTGCCGTGCAGGATCGCCATCGAGCCTTCCGGCTTGATCGGATGCTTCTTGTCGCGAATGGCGTCCTGGCCCGGCACTTCTTCCGCGCCGGCGACAATCTCACGCAGCGTCTTGCCTTCGATCGTTTTGGCATCGAGGTCGAGGAGATCACCGAGCTGCGCCATCAGTTTCGGCACGCCGCCGGCATGATGGAAATGCTCCATGTAGTGCTCGCCCGACGGCTTCAGGTCGACCAGAACAGGCACCTCACGGCCGAGCTTGTCGAAGGCTTCGAGATCGATCTTGTTCGCGGTGCGGTTGGCGATCGCGGTCAGATGAATGAGGCCGTTGGTCGAGCCGCCGATCGCCTGCATCACCACTTGCGCATTGCGGAACGAGGATTTTGTCAGAAACTCGCTCGGCTTCGGTCCCTTCGCTTTCGCCATTGCGGCCGCGACCTTGCCGCTTGCTTCCGCAAGCCGAAAACGCTCCGCATGCGGCGCGGGAATGGTCGCGCTCATCGGCAGCGAGAGACCGAGTGCCTCGGTGACGCAGGCCATGGTCGAGGCCGTGCCCATCACCATGCAGGTGCCGACCGACGGCGCGAGCCGGCCGTTGACCGCCTCGATCTCCTCGTCGTCGATCTCGCCGGCGCGGTACTTCGCCCACAGCCGCCGGCAATCGGTGCAGGCGCCCAGCACTTCGCCCTTGTGATGGCCGACCACCATGGGGCCGACGGGAATAACCACTGTCGGCAGGTCGGCCGAGAGCGCGGCCATGATCTGCGCCGGCAGCGTCTTGTCGCAGCCGCCGATCACGATGATCGCGTCCATCGGCTGGGCGCGGATCATCTCCTCGGTATCCATCGCCATCAAATTGCGCAGATACATCGAGGTCGGGTGCGAGAAACTCTCGGCGATCGAGATGGTCGGAAACACCATCGGCATCGCGCCTTGCAGCATGATGCCGCGCTTGGCCGCCTCGATGATGTCAGGCACGTTGCCGTGGCAGGGATTGTAGTCGCTATAGGTGTTGGTGATGCCGACGATCGGGCGGTCGAGCCCATCGTTGGAATAGCCCATCGCCTTGATGAAGGCCTTGCGCAGGAACAGCGAGAAGCCCGCGTCGCCATAGCTTGCCAGTCCCTTGCGAAGTCCGTCGGTCATATCCGTACTCTCTTCTCTTGTTACTTCTTCTCGACGATCCGGCTCATGTCGCCGGAAAACTCCATGCCGCAGAACGAACCGCCCTGGTAGAAATCGCCGACCGGGTCGGGCTTGAGTTTCGCCTGCTCGGCAAAGGCGTGCTCGCGGAAATCTTCGGCCCTGCCGGTCGGGCGATAGCCGAGATCGTAGGCGCGGTGATTGTCCCACCAGGAACGTTCGTTGTCGGAGGCACCATAGAGGATTTCGAAATGGATGGCGGGATGTTCTAGCCCGATCCGGCAGAGTTGAACGAGATCCTCCGGCTTCAGCCAGATCGACAGCCGGCGGTGGTCGAGCGGCTTCTCGCCGAAATTGCCGATGCGGATGCAGGTCACCTTCAGCCCGTATTTGTCGGCATAGAGCGCGCCGGTTGCCTCGCCAAAGGCCTTGCTGACGCCGTAGCGGCTGTCGGGGCGCGTGGTCACGTCGGTGCCGACGCGGTGGTAGCGCGGATAGAAGCCGACGGCGTGGTTCGATGAGGCGAACACCACGCGCTTGACGCCGTTTTTCCGCGCGGCCTCGAACAGGTTGTAGCCGCCGATGATGTTGGAGTGCAGGATCGCGTCCCAGGGACCTTCGACCGAATAGCCGCCGAAATGCAGGATGCCGTCGATGCCCTCGCAGATCGCCTCGACCTGCGCCATGTCGGCGAGGTCGGCCGCCTTGAATTTCTCGCCCGGGCCCAGATCGGCCGGCGCCTTGAGGTCGGAGAGCACGAGGTCCGGATAGATCGGCGGCAGCAGTTTGCGCAACGATGTGCCGATCCCGCCGGCCGCGCCGGTCATCAATATCCGTGGCATCTCTTCCCTCTTCGCCGATTTGCGGTCATTCGCCGGTGATGATAGCTACTTAAACTGCGAGGAAACGCAACAACGAGAACAGCAAATGTCCGATGCAAACTCACAGACCCATGGCTGGCGTCCGGCCACCTGCTACCCCGACCCCGCGATCCAGGCGCTCGATCCGCGCTTCGAAAAATACTGGCTGAAATTGTCGGCGGTGGAACGGCTGGCCACGGGGCTGCGCTGGGCCGAGGGCCCGGTCTGGGTCGGCGACGGGCGCTATCTCTTGTGCAGCGACATCCCGAACCAGCGCATCGTCAAATGGGAAGAAGAGACCGGTGCGGTCAGCATCTACCGAAAACCCTCGAACTTCGCCAATGGCAACACCCGCGACCGCCAGGGCCGGCTCGTCACCTGCGAGCACGGCGGCCGCCGCGTGGTCCGCACCGAGATTGACGGCTCGATTACAGTCCTCATCGACTCCTTCAACGGCAAGCCGCTGAACTCGCCGAACGACGTGGTCGTGAAGTCCGACGGCTCGATCTGGTTCACCGATCCTATCTTCGGGCTGCTCGGCAATTACGAGGGCTACAAGGCCGAGCCCGAGATCGAGCCCAATGTCTACCGGCTCGACGCCGCGACCGGCAAAGCCACCATCGTCGCCGAGGGCGTGCTCGGGCCGAACGGCCTCTGCTTCTCGCCCGACGAGCAAATCCTCTACGTCGTGGAATCCCGCGGCGTCCCAAACCGCAAGATTTTGGCCTATGACGTCTCGGCCGACGGCACGAAACTCTCCAACAAGCGCGTCCACATCGACGCCGGTCCGGGCACGCCGGACGGCATGCGCTGCGACATCGACGGCAATCTCTGGTGCGGCTGGGGCATGGGCGATCCCAATCTCGACGGCGTGATGGTGTTCGGAACCGATGGCGCACCGATCGGCCGCATCGCCCTGCCCGAGCGCTGCGCCAATGTCTGCTTCGGCGGGCTGAAGCGCAACCGGTTGTTCATGGCGGCGAGCCAGTCGATCTATGCTCTGTATGTGAACACGCAGGGCGCGCTCGGCGGCTAGCTCCCTGTCGCCCCTCGGTACGCCATCGTAGGGTAGGCAAAGGCGCACTTGCGCCGTGCCCACCATCCCTCGACGACGAAGCTCTGAATGGTGGGCACGCTTCCGCCTTCGCTCGTAGAGCTACGGCGGACGCGGTCGCTTTGCCCACCCTACCTATCACTCAAAATCTCGCACGATCAAAGTGTCCGGTACTTTGCGATCGAAGTGAGATCCGGCTCGATGCCGAGACCCGGCGTATCCGGAAGCTCGATCGCACCGTCCTTGACGTCAGCGATCGCGCCGCAGAAGGCGTCGCGCAGCGGGTTGTCGTTGGCATCGACCTCGAGCCAGCCGCCATTATTGGCGGCAAGCAGATGCGCCGACGCGAGCAACCCGATGCCGCCGCCGAGATAATGCGGGCAATAGGTCTTCTTCGCCTTGATGATCTCGCGCGCCACCGCGAAGCAGCCGGTGACGCCGCCCCATTTCGCCGCATCCGGCTGCACCACGCTGAGGACGCCTTCGGAAAGTGCGGCCGCAAACGCCTCGCGGCCCGCGATGTTCTCGCCACCCGCGATCGGCATCGAAACCGCCTCACGCAGCGTGCGCCATTCGCTCCAGGGACGGTCGGCGCGTAGCGGCTCCTCCAGCCACAGCAAACGAAATTCTTCCAGACGCGGCGCCTGCTCCAGCGCCCGGCCGAGCGACCAGCCCTGGTTGACGTCGACCGCAAGCGAGAACTCGCCGATCACCTCGCGCAAATCCTCGAGATTGTGACGATCGCGCTCGGCACCAAAGCCGATCTTCAGCTTGAAGGCGCGATGACCGCGCTGCATCGCCTTCTCCGCGGTCGCCACGCAACCGTCCGGATTGATGCCGGACGCATAGACGCGCATGCGCCCCGAGCTGCCGCCCAATAGCCGCCACAGCGGCTGCTTTTCGCGGCGCGCAAACAAATCCCACAGCGCGATGTCGACGCCGGCGATCGCCTGCGCGAACGGCCCCGGCTCGCCCGCCTGCAGCGCCATCACAGAGGTGGCGGCGGTGAGGTAATCGAACATCTCGGACGGGTGCTCGATCGCGCGGCCCTTGAACATCGGCGCCAGCATCTCGTTGATCAGCCGGGCCCGATGCTCCGCGCCAGCGGGCGGGAAATTGCACCAGACCTCGCCCCAGCCATGCCCGCCGTCCTCGTCCTCCGCGCGCACGAACAAGGCGGGGCGGTCGTTCATCGCCCCAAAGGACGTGACGACCGGGATCGAAAGCGGGTAGCGGAAGCAGAAAGCTTCGAGCTTGCGGATCTTGAAACCCGTCATTGTTTCCTCCCGAATGCGAAACGCCGGAGCGGATTTCCGCCCCGGCGCCGCAAATATTGAAGTCTCAAGTCCGGCTTACGCGGCGTTGAAGCCCGCGACCGCCTTCGCCTCGAGATATTCCTCCATGCCGTAGCGCCCCCATTCGCGGCCGTTGCCGGATTGCTTGTAGCCGCCGAACGGCGCGGAGCGGTCGTTCGGCACGCCCTGCAGGTTGACGTTGCCGGCGCGGATCTGGCGGCCGACCTTGCGCGCGCGCTCGACCGTACCGGCCGAGACGTAGCCTGCAAGACCATAGGGCGTGTCGTTGGCGATTTTGACCGCGTCCGCCTCGTCCTTGGCGCCGAGGATGGTGAGCACCGGTCCGAAGATCTCCTCACGCGCAATGGTCATGTCGTTGGTGACGTCGGCGAAGATGGTCGGGCGGACGTAGAAGCCCTTGTTGACGCCCTCGGGCAGGCCCGGGCCGCCGGCAACCAGCGTCGCACCCTCGTCGATGCCCTTCTTGATCAGCGCCTGGATCTTGTCCCACTGCGTGCGGTTCACGACCGGGCCGATGGTGGTGCCTTCGGCGCGGGGATCGCCCGCCTTGGTCTTCTCGGCGACGCCCTTGGCGATCGCCGCCACTTCCTTCATCTTCGACAGCGGCACGATCATGCGCGACGGCGCGTTGCAGGATTGGCCGGAGTTGTTGAACATGTGCATCACGCCGCCGCTCACCGCTTTGGTGAGGTCGGCATCG
>DATMNV010000084.1:0-35918 GCA_035568535.1 Bradyrhizobium sp. | reverse complement strand
ATGCTGTGCGCGGCTCTACCCAAGGCGCTCGGCTTCGACGTGCCGGCGACGCTGATTGCCCGCGCCGACGACGAGATCGAATAGCGAGGCGATTTGCTGCAGTGCATGAGTCCGTTGTTGGCACAAAACGGACCAGCCGGGCCGGTCTCGCGATGTCCGTCAATTGGGCTAGACCGGAAGTAATGCGTGGGCCGTCAAACCGGCAAATCCCGCATGCACGCCATGCGCAAATTGCCCGTCGTGCCAATCTGCCGCACGTAGTCACGCTTGCGGCGTCGGGCAAATCACAACGATGCTCTCGCGCATCCCGCCTCGATGAAGAGGGACGTTTCGGCCGATCGTCACGACACGTGGGGCGGGGATGCGATGGACGCGGGACTGCACGTGTGACGAACGTGGCGGACGCGGACGGCGAAGTCGCGTGGTCCTGATCTCCCGACGCTGGGATCAAGCTCGTGGACGATTTCACGAGCGACGGTGGCTAACAAGCCCGGACACCGGGGAGGGCGCGTATAAGCCGTAACCCATCGCGCAGGGAATGCCGGTTGATTTGGCTGAACCTGTGGTGACTGCCGCCTGCTTTTTTTGTTGCAGGCGGGCCATGGGTGAGGCCATCACCCGGCATTCCCTGCGCCCTCTTCGTTTCCCGAGGGCCAAGCTATTGGCAGCACCCGGACGCGAACGCGTCGCGGGATCGCGGTGATGTGTTCATGGAGCCATGGCCATTGTCAGAATCTTGGCCGCCAGCGGGCAGGAAGTGGCTGGCGGGCCACGATCATGGGCGCCGAGCGATTTCACGCCGAAGCAGCTGCGCGAACTGCACATCAGGCTCAACCTGCCGGATAAGGCGTAATCACAAACCGGTCGAGACCTCGATCCGGAACTGTGCCAGCGCCAGCAGCGGGTCGGAATTCACGAACTGGCCAAGCTGCATCACCGGCACATGGCCGAGCGGCGTCAGCTTGACCACCAGCGTCTGCCGTGGGGTCTCGACAAAGCGGACCAGCGCGTCGACCGCCGCCTGTGTATCCGGATTGGCCGTCACCGCTTTCTCGCTGCCGGTCCTGATGCCGTCGACAATGGCGCTGCGCGCGGCGTCGCGGCTCATACCGTGCGTTCGGGCGTATTGCGCGACAAACAGATCGACCGCGCCAAGGTCACGTAAGGTCAGCTCCAGCGCGCCGGCCTCGATTTGCGCCGCCGCGACGGTCGCCTGCTGCGGATCGAGCGTGAATGCCCCGCGGGGCACCTTGGTGAGCGCGACGCGGGCTGATGCCTTGAGCAGGGAGCCGACCTCGAAATTCGCTGCGTCCAGCACGAAGCCGCCCGATGTTTCGTCCCAGGCAGCGGAGAGATTGGCGTCAAGCGCCATCGTGTCGACGCCGGCGATGGCCAGCGGCTGCATGGCGGGATTGGTCGGATCGACGGGGCTCGCCAGGCTGGCATCGAGATGCGCCTTGGTCGGGATCGGTCCGACAAATTGCCCCCAATTCAGGTTGATCGTATCGATCTTGACGGTCTTCTTGCCGTCCTTGAGCGGCGCGACCACGCCTTTGACCTCGGCGCCTTCCAACACCTGGAACAGCTGGAGCGCCTGCTCGGGCGGAGGCCGTTGCGCCGGGTTTGCGAACAGCGCCGACACGCGCATGAGGTTGGCGGCGTTGAGCGATTTGAGCGCGAAGCGCCCGACCTTGAACGGCCCGTTCGGTGTGGTGGCATCCAGGCCTTCGAGCACCAGATCGCCCCTGCCGCCATCGAGATTGAAGCGGATCGCCGACATCTTGAACGGGCCTTGCGGCGTCTCCGTCGACATCCCCCGAAGCTCGTAATTGCCGACGTGGAGGCCCTCATACAAGCCGGCGATCTTCTCGATCATCTCGCGCGTTTGCTCCGGCGTCGGCGGGCGGTTCTGAAAGAACGCCAGGAGCGCGGGAATTTGCAGCCGGGAAGGGCGCAGCGCGACGTCGTCGACCGTGAGCGATTCGATCCGGACTTGCTGATTTTGTGCTGTCGTGATCGCGTAGGGACCGGCCGTGACCTGGCGATAAGCGCTGTGATAGCGGTCGTCGCCGGCGTTCTGCGGATCGAGGATCGCCGCCATCGTGCGCAGATCGATGTCGTAGGAAGCGAGCTTTTCGATCCGGCCGGAGAGTTTGTCGTTCTTTCCCGCCTGCTGCGTGTTCGCGTTATAGGCGACGCTGGCGAGCTTCATGACGGCAACCTTGCCGTCCTTGATTCCCTCGATGCTGAGGTCCGAATAGGAAAAGTCCGCGCTGATCTTGACGGTCGAGTTGAGTTCGAACGTTCCGGCAAGGCTTGGGAGCGACATCGACGCTGCGCTGATGCCCGCGAACTGTTCCAGGGCGAACCGATAGAGATCAAGGGCCGAGGACGAAGCCGGCCGCTGCTGCATGATCGCCGGGCCGGAAACGTCTTTCAGCGTGATGGCGGGCATCTTGTAGGCGAGGTGAAATTCGGCGGGAGCGGCCATGGCCGCCTCGACCTCGACGCCGGCGACTTCGATCGTATCCGCCGTGAAATGCGTTGCGTCCGCCTGGCTGGCACCGGACGCCGTGATGTTTGCGATCTTGACGTGGAGCGAGGGCTGCGAGGCCGATTCGCCTTCGATCCCGGCGATGGTGACGACCCGCTTCAGCGGGTCGAAGCTGACCTTGCCGTGGCTGGCCTTGCCGCCTGCGCTGCGGATTTGATCGAAGGCGGTGTCGATCTCGGACGTTATTTTCTGCTGCACATAAAACTGGAAGCCGAAAAAACCCCCAACCGCGATGACGAGCGCGGCAACGAGGCCCAACAGGATTTTCTTCATTCGATCAGCTCCAGTCGGCAAGGCTTGCCGGGCGATTGCCAAAATCTTGGTCGGAATGGCGGGGAAACGGGCGAGTTAGAGGCGACGAGGCGGGCAGGTGGTGGCTGTTGATGGCTTTTGTGGTCAGCTGTTGCATCGAAGCCGTTGCACGTGCTTCACATCCGGCTCAATTTGCAGGAAAACCGGCTCCTGGATGTGACAAAGAAACGAAAGTCCGGGACCGGAAACGCTGGGAGCATGCATGTCGTCCTATTCCGAAGATCTGCATAATGCGGCATTAGCCTACCACCGGTTTCCGCGTCCCGGGAAACTCGAAATCCAGGCGATCAAGCCGCTCGCCAACCAGCGCGACCTGGCGCTGGCCTATTCGCCGGGCGTCGCCGCGGCCTGCACCGAGATCGCCGCCAATCCGGCCGAAGCCGCGACGCTCACCGCACGCGCCAACCTGGTCGCGGTGGTCTCCAACGGCACGGCGGTGCTGGGCCTCGGCAATATCGGTCCGCTCGCCTCCAAGCCCGTCATGGAAGGCAAGGCGGTGCTGTTCAAGAAATTCGCCGGCATCGATGTGTTCGACATCGAGATCGCCGCCGACACCATCGACCGTGTGGTGGAGACGGTTGCCGCGCTCGAGCCGACTTTCGGCGGCATCAATCTCGAGGACATCAAGGGCCCGGAATGCTTTGAGATCGAGGCGCGCCTGAAAGAGCGCATGAAGATCCCGGTGTTCCATGATGACCAGCATGGCACCGCCATCATCGTCGGCGCCGCCATCACCAACGCGCTGCGGTTGAACGGCAAGAAGCTGCCGGACGTGAAGATCGTCTGTTCCGGTGCGGGCGCTGCAGCGATCGCCTGTCTCAATCTATTGGTTTCGCTCGGCGCCAAGCGCGAGAACATCTGGGTCTGCGACATCGAAGGCCTGGTCTATGAAGGCCGCGAAAAGCTGATGGACCGCTGGAAGGGCGCTTATGCGCAGAAGTCCGACAAGCGCAAGCTCGCCGATGTCATCGGCGGCGCCGACATCTTCCTCGGGCTTTCTGCCCCGCGCGTCCTCACGCAGGACATGGTCAAGCAGATGGCGGACAAGCCCCTGGTGATGGCGCTCGCCAATCCCGATCCCGAGATCATGCCGGATGAGGCGCGCGCGGCGCGGCCCGACGCGATGATCTGCACCGGCCGTTCCGACTTCCCCAACCAGGTCAACAATGTGCTGTGCTTCCCCTTCATCTTCCGCGGCGCGCTCGATGTCGGCGCCACCGCGATCAACGAGGAGATGAAGCACGCGGCTGTGGATGCCATCGCCCAGCTCGCGCGCGATCCGCCGTCGGACGTGGTGGTGCGCGGTTACGACAGCGGCGAGACGCAGGGCTTTGGACCGGGCTCCCTGATCCCGAGTCCCTTTGATCCCAGACTTATTCAACGCATCGCGCCGGCGGTAGCGAAAGCCGCGATGGATTCCGGCGTGGCGACGCGGCCGATCAAGAATTTTGACGAGTATACCGCGCTGCTCGAGCGCTTTGCCTTCCGCTCCGGCCTCGTCATGAAACCGGTCTTTGCGAAAGCCAAGACCCAGCCGGTCCGGGTCATTTATGCCGAAGGTGAGGACGAGCGGGTGCTGCGCGCGATCCAGCAGGTGCTGGAGGAGAGCCTCGCAAAACCGATACTGGTCGGCCGTCCCTCGGTGGTGGAGGCGCGGATCAAGCGGTTCGGCCTCGGCATCAAGGCCGGCCGCGATTTCGATCTTGTCAACCCCGAGGACGATCCGCGTTACCGCTCCTATGTGCAGTCCTATATCGAGGTCGCCGGCCGCCGCGGCGTCACCCCCGATGCGGCGCGCACCGTGGTTCGCACGAACAACACCGTGATCGCCGCACTTGCGGTGATGCGCGGCGAGGCGGATGCCATGATCTGCGGTGTCGAAGGCCGCTATATGAGCCATCTGCGCCATGTCCGCGACATCATCGGGCATTTGCCTGAAGTCAGCGATTTCGCGGCGCTGGCGCTGATGATCACGCGCAAGGGCGCTTATTTCATCGCCGATACCGAGGTACGGTCGAATCCGAGCGCGGATGAGCTGTGTGAAGTGGCTGCGCTTGCGGCCAAGCATGTGCAGCGTTTCAATCTGAAGCCGAGGATCGCCTTCCTGTCACATTCCGATTTCGGCAGCTACGACACCGACTCCTCGCGCAAGATGCGGCATGCGACCGCGCTCTTGAAGAAGCACCATCCGGAGCTGGAGGCCGACGGCGAGATGCAGGCCGACACCGCGCTCTCCGAAGCCACGCGGAAGCTGATCCTGCCGAGCTCCGATCTCGCAGGCGAGGCGAACATCCTGATGATGCCGAATCTCGACGCCGCGAATATCGCCTATCAGATGGTCAAGGTGCTGGCGGATGCCGTCCCGGTCGGGCCGATCCTGATCGGGCCGGCGCGTCCGGCGCACATCCTCACCCCCTCGGTGACCGCGCGCGGCGTCTTGAACATGACGGCGGTTGCGGCCGTCGAGGCTCAAGAACGTGCCACGCGGCAACAGCCGAGCCTGTTCACCTAGATGGCGGGCGGTGAGTTCCCGATTCGGGCCGGCGCGCCCGGCGATTGAGCGTTTGAAAAGCGCGGGCGGACCCTCCATAATCCACTTGCACTGCGACTCTGCCCCAAACTCTCGGTGAGGCCGACGATGCCAGCATTCATAGTTTTCGGGCGAGTTCTGTTCGCCGTGCTTTTCATCTATTCCGGCGCGACAAAATTGTTCGGGATCCAGGCGGCCGCCGACGCCATCGCCGCCAAGGTGATCGTTCCGGCCATGATCGCGCCCTATACCGCCCAACTCGAGACCGCGACGGGTATGGCGCTGCCGCAGGTGCTGGCGATCGCATCCGGCGCCTTCGAGGTCATCTCCGGGCTGATGATCGCGCTCAATTTTGGCGTGCGATTCTTTGCGGTCCTGCTGATCATCTACATCGGGCTGGTCACGTTTTATTTCCACGATTTCTGGAATCAGACCCCTCCCGACAACGGCAAGACGCTGGTGGATGCGCTGAAGAACCTGTCGCTGATCGGCGCGCTGTTCATCCTCGCAGGCTACGGCAGGGGGCCGCGGATGGCCGAACCTGCCTATGGGGATGTGTAGCAGCGGGCCACTTTAGACGGCTCGCCGCCAGGGCGTGACGCTGACCTCTTCCGTCGGATCCAGCATCTGGCTTTTGCCGGCCTTGAGCCCGTGCGAGCCGAGGATATGCTGCGGCGTACGCTCGGGCACACCGGGGAAACAGCCTTCGCCGCCGGGAATCCGCACGCGCGGCGCCAGCGACAGCCAGAACGTGTCGTAGCGGTCCATGAACATGGCGAAGATTTCGGGGCCGCCGATGACGGCGACGGTGCCGGAACGCACGCCGGCAAACTCGGCCGCCGCTTCGAAAGCTGCACCGGCGGGATTCCACAGCGTCGCCTTGGGATTGGATGGATCGGGAGCGATCGCGGCGACACGGCGGGTCACGACGATCCGCTTGCGCCTGGGCGAGTTTGGCTGGCCTTCTCCGGAATGGCGGCCGTGCACGATGAGGTCGGCACGGTCGAGGGCATCGGTGAAAAACTCCTTGTCGCCCTCGAATTTCAATTCATCCGGCATGACGTGCGGGGCACGGGCCAGCATCCCGTCAGCGGAGACGATGACATAGCCCTCGAAGCGGAACGCCGGCACGCGACCCGGCGGCCTTACTGCGTCACATCGGTGACGACGCTCGACACCGGGCGCTGGGTCAGCGTCGGCAGCTTGGAATCCTTCAGCACCGCTTCGTCATATTGCGGCAGCGACTGCACCGGTGCCTTCGCGCGCATGGCAACCACTTTGTATCCCTCGGCCTTCAGCCGCTTCAGAATGTCGGGCAAGCCTTCCGCCGTGTGCTTGTGGAAGTCGTGCATCAGGATGATGCCCTTGCCGAGCTTGGCGAGCTTCTTGAAGATGACGTCTTCCACCTGCTTGGCGTTGCGCGCCTTGAAGTCGAAGGAATCGAGGTCACAGGAGAAGATTCCGATGTTGCGGGTGCCGAGATAGGTGACCATCTCCGGCGGGTGCTGCAGCGCCGGGAAGCGGAAGAACGGCGCCGGCGAGATGCCGCCGAGCGCCCATTTCACGGCGCTGATGCCCTTCTCGATCTCTTCCTTGCGCTGGTCGTCGTTCAGCTTCTTGTTGACGAGGGTCGCATGCGACCAGGTGTGGGTGCCGATGGTGTGGCCGGCCGCATAAACCTGTTTGGCGATCTCTGGGTAGTAGGTCGCGTGCTTGCCGATCTCGAAGAAGATGCCGGTGGTGCATTCATCCGCCAGCGCCTTCAGGATCGCGGGCGTGTTCTCCGTCCACGGGCCGTCGTCGAAAGTCAGGACCACTTCATGGTCCTTCAGGAAGTCCAGCTCCTTGAAGTGCTCGAAGCCGAAGCCCGGACCGCCGGTGGTGTCGATCTCGACGGTTCGGGCCACCCCGAGCGCATTGGGATTGTTGCAGGCAGCCCGAGCGGGCTGCTGAGGCTGGGCCGGCGCTGCGGCCGCTGGAGCCGGCGCCGCTGCGGGAGCGGAGGCTGCAGCGGGCGCGGCCGCTGCCGGCTTCTGGGCCGCGGTCTGCGACCAGGCGAGAGTGGGCGCACAAAGCGCAACCGCAACGAAAATTCCTGCCGCAACACGCATCTCGGTTTTCCCAGATTTTGCGGCTCGCGCGCGGTTATGCCGCCATCGTCCGAGCCATCGTTCCCCCAACGCGCATACTAGCTTAGCCAGACCGGCCGCGCCAAGGCAACGGCAGCCTGTGGAAGGGTCTGAATTGTGGCTACTTCGGTTAATTCGGGCAACTGTGGCTTTAAGTGTCGGCGAGTGCCCGCGCGATCGCCGTCTTGACCCTTGTATCCGTCGGTTCGACCGCGGATGGGAAGACTTCCGCGATATAGCCGTCGCGGCCGACCAGATATTTGTGGAAGTTCCACTTCGGCACATCCTTCGGACGCGCCTCGGCGGCCCATTTGTAGAAGGGATGGGCGCCGGGTCCGGCGACTACGGCCTTGGCCGCGATTGGAAAGGTAACGGCATATTGATGCTGCGCGGTCTCGGCGATTTCGGCAGCACCCCCGGGTTCCTGTCCGCCGAAATCGTTGGAGGGTATGCCGATCATGCCAAAGCCGCGGCCGGAGAATTCGGTCCAGATCTCCTGCAGTCCCGCATATTGCGGGGTGTAGCCGCAGAGCGAGGCCGTGTTGACCACCAGGAATGGCCGCCCGGTGTATTCGGCAAGCCTGATGTCGCCGCTGGACAGCCCCGGAAAGGAAAAGGCGTAGGCCGTGATCCGGCTGACGGGGGCTTGCGCGAAAGCGCGGCTCGAGAGCGGTCCCGACAGCGCGGCCAACGCGCTTGCGAGCAAAATCCTGCGGTCGATCATGGCTGCTCTCCCTGATGTACGACGACATCCTAGCGCAGACGAGCGCGAACACTGGCTCAACAAGCCGTTATGAAGGACACCACGGCACCGGCATCAGCGGCATGTAATAGCGATTCCACTCGCAGATCGATTCGTGACCGGAGCGCTTGAAGGCGTATTTGATCGGCTCGGCCTGGCCGATCGCGATATGCAGGCCGAACAGCGTCGCCGCGATCGGGAAGGCCCATTTGTGCCATCGGACGGTTGGCAGCGCCTCGAGCAGGACCGCGCCGGCAAGGATGATCAGCGGATCGGTGAAGATGAAATATTCGATCTTCAGCCCGCGCCGCACGCCAAGCGTATCGATCCCGATCGCAGCCAGCATCAGCGCCAGCGCCTGCAGCGCGGCCAGCCGCTCGCCGCGCCGCCAGGCGTACAAGATACCGGGCAGGATCAGCCAGGTCAGGAACACCGTCGGCCGTGCGGAAGAGTGCAGCACGAAGGTGTAGCGCGCGAACACCGAGGCGAGCCCCTCGAACAGCAGCAGGATGACGGCGAACGGGTTCGATCCATTCGCCGCGTTGGTTGTGCCGGCGTCGGCAAAGACCAGCATTTTCTCCAGCGGATTGACCACCGCGATCACATCGCTGGTGTTGTAGTCGACGTCGAGCACGAGCAGGGCGATCGCAGCACCCGCTGCAGCCGCAAAGATCGATGCGAGTGTCTCGGTGATGCTGACCTGCCAGATCACGGCGTAGGCGATCATGCAAAGGACGATCAGCGCCAGCAATGCGATCTGATAGACGCCGAAACGGCCGAACAGCAGCGGATGAAACTGCGCGGCATCGAGCAGGGCGCGGTCGAGGCCGGTGGCGATCAGCGGCCATGCCACCATGGCTGCGGCGAGAGCTGCGATGGCCGCAATTGCGGCGGCGAGCCAGCTTGCCGGCGCGCGCCAGAATTTGACGCTTGCGCCTTGTTCGCTGCCGAACGGCAGGATCACCAGCGGCAGCACGCCAATCAGGAGGATCGCCTGCACCTTGTTTTCCAGCCCGATCAAGCAGAGCGCGGCGGCAGCAGCCAGGCCAAGCGGGCGGGCCAGATTCGCGCGGCGTCCGATCGCGATCAGGATCATCAGCGCAAAGATCACGGGGCAGGCGGCCACGAGCTCGCTGCGCAGGATCCGCGAATGCACGGCAATACCGCCGGACAGCGCGAAGGCCAGCGTCGCGAGCAGCGCAACGCGCCAGTCGCGAAAGATCAGGCGGCCAAGGCCCGCGAAAATCAGCACGCTGCCGATTGCGATCAGGAAGGCGAGCACGCGCCCGGCGCGCACGGCATGGGTCATCGCCACATCGAACGCCGCGGCGTCTCGCGGTATCGCCGGCAAGGTCCAGGCGTCCAGGAGACCGAGATCGTGGAGCAGCGCGAACCAGGATTTGAGCGAGAGGATGGTCAGATAGGCGGTGTGATCCATGAACTGCTGCGGCTTGCCGGCATTCATGGCGAGCGCGCTGTAGATCACCATGAAATCCATGTCGGCGTTGCGCCAATAGGTGACGAAATAGCCAAACAGCAGGAACGAGACCGCCAGTCCAATGACGATCGCCGCGAGCCCTCTTGACCAGCCGAGAAAGGTGAGGGGCTCGAAGACGTCACGCGACGTGCCGGATTTTTGGGCTGTGGGGGCGGAGACCTCTGACATATCAGCGGCTTTTAGCCGACCCGTCCTGGAGGCGCCACGCCTCACGGAGGAGCTTGCTCGAGCAAGCTCCGCGCCATGGATCAGTAGGTGCGGATGATGAAGTCGGTGTATTCGCCGGTTTCGCCCTGGTTGATGCCCTGGTCGGAGACGACGATCGAGCTGCCCGTGGCGAGCGCTTCACCAACACGCGCCATCACATCGGCTGGAATCGTGATGCGGTCGAGCGCTTCCGCCGCGCTATCTGGCATCGGCACGGGCTTGGCCTCGGCCGCAGCAGGCGCGTTCTTGCCCTTTCGGCGAGAAGCGCGCGGCATGTCGCTGTCGCGCATGGCGGCACGAGCCGACATCGGCACGGTGACCACGGACCAGTGCAGGGCGTTGGAATCGTTCTTGTCGACGGTCGCGGTGAAGATGTGCGTGCCGAGCGGACGGTCACTCGGTGCAATCGTCACGGGCACCTCGAACCACGGCGCAAAGTTCTGGCGCACATAGAGCTTGGAATCCTTGCGGCTGATGAACACCGCGACCTGGCCCTCGCGGCGCTTCTCCGGCTTCGCGGCCGGCTTGATCTCGGTCAGCCGGGTCTGATCCTTCCTGGCATCCGCGGCCGACGCCGGCGGGGTGACGGCGTTCACTGCCTTGACCGGCTCGGCCGACTTGGCGGCGTCGGCGGCCTTGGCCGTATCCGGCTTGGCCTCGGCAGGCTTGGCAGCGACATCGGCCGCCTTCGCGTCGGTGATCGCAGTCGGCTTGGCATCCGCGGGCTGGTCGGCGGAAGCGGCCTTGTCTGCACCTGTGACACCAACCGGCTTCACCTCGGCGCCGGTGTCGCTCTTTGCCGCGTCGCTACTGTCGGTGATCTTGGTGTCCTTGCCGACGGTATCGGTCGACGCCGCCTGCGGCGCGCTGTCGGCCTTTGCTCTCTCGGCTTTCCCGTTATCGGCGTTGGCGGCCTCTGGCTTGGCTTCGTCGGCTTTCGGCGCTGTCGCGTTAGGGGCAGGCGAGTTGCTGCCCGAAGATGCATCGGAAGCCGTACTCGCGCGCACGCCGCCGCCGGCATCGGCCGTACGGGTCTGGTCTCGCAACAATGCTGCGTCGTCGTGATCGACGGAGGAGCGCAGTTCGAGGCTGGCTTCGACCGGCTTCGGCTCTGGCGCGCCCTTGTCGGCCTTCGCCGCCGGCGGCTCGTTGGGTTCAGGCTGCTCGGCGACCGCCGGCTGCGGCACGACCTTCATGGCCGGCAGCAGCGGATGCGAGAAACCCGATGGCGACAATTCGCCGGGTGTGACGATCACCCGCGCGCCCATCTTGGTCCAGCCCCACATCTTTATCGCAAAGGATTCCGGCATGCGGATGCAGCCATGCGAGGCCGGATAGCCGGGCAGCACGCCGGCATGCAGGGCCACGCCGCCCCAGGTGATGCGCTGCATGAACGGCATCGGGGCGCCGCTATAGATATTCGAGTGATGGTAGCGGTCCTTCTGGATGACGCTGAACACGCCCATCGGCGTCGGATGCCCGGGCATGCCGGTGGAGACCGGCGCTTCGGCGAACAGGCCGTTGGCGTCGTACACCGTTACCCTTTGCCTGGCGATCGAGACGTTGATGATCAGCGGCATCTGCGGATGCACCGCCGTGTCCTTCACCACTTCCTTTTTCGGCGCCGCACGGCGCGCGCGCTGCTGACGCGGCGGCTGAATGACCTGGCGCTGCGGGTAGTTGCTGTAGCCCGGCTCCATCTCGCGCCAGTAGTAGGATTGTGCGCTGGCGGAGCTGGCAAGACAGACGGCACCGAAGCCACCGGCTGCGGCAAAAACAGCGACGCGCAGCAACGTCCCGACGGCAACGGACGAGCGCAGCGCGATTGCGCTTGGCATTTTCAAGTCCTCGATCATTCGCTTTTCTTCATTTTCGCAGACGCGAAGCGCGTTAACCAGCGTAGCACTTCTGATTCCAGAGGTTTTCGCCGCGAGCGTAGCAAAAAAGCCTCACATCTCGTTAAACGGCAGTGGCGTACCGGTGGCCTTCCCAAGGTATTGTTGCACGCCTACATGGCGGAAACCCGCCAACGGAGAATCTCATGATATCCCAAGCTGTAAGGCCGTGTGACAGGCGGCCGAAAGCCGTATTTTTGCTGCTATTCGCCGTCCTGTTCTGGTGGGTTTCGCAGCCTGCTTTTGCCGCCGATGAACCAGATTTGATCTTCCGCCGCTCGACCGTGTTCAAGCTGCTTGGCCCGAACGACAAGCTCGCAACCTATGGTGTCGACGATCCCGAGGTCGAGGGTGTCGCCTGCCATTTCACGGTGCCGGAAAAAGGCGGCTATACAGGCTGGCTTGGGCTCGCCGAGGAGGTCTCGGATATTTCGCTCGCCTGCCGTCAGATCGGCCCGATCCGCTTCAAGGACAAGATGAGCCAGGGCGACGATATGTTCCGTAGGCGGCGCTCGCTGTTCTTCAAGAAGATGCAGATCGTCCGCGGCTGCGACGCCAAGCGCAACACGCTGGTCTACATGGTCTATTCCGACAAGCTGATCGAGGGTTCGCCGAAGAATTCAACCTCGACGGTTCCGGTCATGCCCTGGGGCGCGGCCGACGCCGCCATCCAGAAATGCGGTGACTTCATTCAGTAGAAGAGGAGGCTAGCGCCCGCCCGGCGGGCGCGCCTTGGGGTCGTGGCAGCCGACCAGGTGCAGGAATTTCTGCGGCGTCGATGTCGCGCCGCTGTCGGTTCGCTGTTGCGACATGGCGCCGCAACGCCGCTCACCGTCGCCGGCGGTGGCGTCGGCCCGTCGCGCGGGCGGTTTGGCGCCTTTGTCGAGGCTTTTTACGATCACTGGCTCGGGTTTTACTTTAGGTTTTCGGGTGGAGGGATTGCTGCCAGCAATGATGTCGCCACTGCGCATGACTGCCATCCTTTGTGGAGGGAAGGGGACAACGCGCAACCGTTCCCGAAGTTTCTCGGGATTGACGGTGAGTCGGCGGTCGCGCAGCCGAAGTTCACATAAAGGGCTATCGCGGCCGTAGTTATCCACCGAGAAACGTAAAAAAGTCGCTTCGCAGCCCATGCTGGCCCCTGTCATATCCGGCGTTTTTGCGCTGATGAGCCATTGGTCGAGGCCTGTTCGGCCTTTGAACCATGCCTGTAACCTGCTGAATTCATTGTTGTCGTCGGCAATTATTTCGTCGGAACTGCGGACGACGAAACAATTCTCCATGCCACGAAACCATTTTGAGCTTTTGGCGCAGAACTCCGGAAACGCCTCATGGTTATCAAGCCAGCCAACAAAAGACGGCGCCAAGCGCCCACAGGAATAAACCGGAGACAGTCAAATGCGGACCATCAGCTTTGTCCTCGCTTTCGCCTTTGTCGTGGCCGGTTCGTCGATGGCGGGTTCCGCTGAAAACGGTCTGCCCGGGATCGGAACTTTCTCCTATAATGGTTCCCCCGTAGTCGCCTCGCATTCCCTTGTGTTGGCTGCGCGCTAAGGTAGTTGAAATCAGACAGTGAATGTTTCCCGTAAGGTCATCATGTACCTTCGCCTTTGCGCCGCGGCGCTTGTCGCAACCTTCGCCCTGAACCAGACCGCGCAGGCCCAGGCCTCGCTGCAGATCCGCGCCGCGATGCATCTGCCCGATCCGCGCGCCGATTTCGTGCGTCAATGCGCACCCCACATGCTCGGCCGGTGGGCGCATCCGGAAGAAGTGTGCGGCTGCCTGCATGACCATGCCGCCGCCGTCGTCGAGGACATTGATCTCCGCCACGCGCTGCTGCGCGGCATCAGCGAAACCGGCGTGCCGACCATCGAGAACGACTGGGTGCCGGCGTCGAAGCAAGCCGAGATCGGCCCAACCTTCACCAAGATCGCCAAGCCGACCCTGCAATGCATGTTCGAGCCGGCGAAGTAAGCCGTAATTATTCCTGACCGAGGACGAGCAGGTAGCCGTTCGAATCGAGAACGATCGGCTCGCGCATCTCGTAGACCCGGTTGACCGGCCCTTCCAAAATATCAGCCTTCTTGCTGCGCGGCTCGGCTGCGAGCCTGTCGACGTCGCCGATCCAGGTGGACGCGCGGATGCTATTTCTTCTTCGGGGCGCGCGGAACGCATTTTCGCGCGGCCAACACGCCGGTCGGCGTCATCTTCGCGCCCGACACTTCCTTGATCATGCCGGCCGCGCAGGTGCCGTCATCGACCATCACGCGCTGGCCGAGCCGCAATCCCGTGATGTCCTGCTCGCGCGCGACCTGGTCGGTCATCGCGAGCGCGGCAGGTGCGGCTCCCAACAGGAGCAGGCAGCAGAGCAGGGCGCGTGAGGAGGTCATGGCGGCGACTGTAGGGACACGGTTGCGATTCTGAAAGGCGGATCGCCTGCACAGCTCCCGCGAAGTGTGATTTGATCGGCCTGGAACAGGAACGATCAGGATCATGAACGCGACCGATACAAAGAAAATCCTCGATGCCGTCGATGCCGGCTTCGATGCCCAGCTCAAGACCACGCGCGATTTTGTCGCCATCCCCTCGACCCGCGGCGCCGAAGGGCCATGCCAGGACATGATCGGCGATCTCCTGCGCGAGCGCGGCTATGAGGTCGATGACTGGCATATCGATCTCGACGATCTCAAGGATTTGCGCGGCTTTGGGCCGATCGAGCACGATTTCTCCAGGGCACGCACGGTGGTCGGCACCTATCGGCCCGCGACCAGCGCCGGAAAGTCGCTGATCCTGCAGGGCCATTGCGATGTCGTGCCGACCGGTCCGCTCGACATGTGGGAGACGCCGCCGTTCACGCCGACCATCAAGGACGGCCGGATGTATGGCCGCGGCGCCTGCGATATGAAGTCGGGTACGATCGGCGCGCTTTACGCGCTCGACGCGATCAAGCAGGCCGGCCTCAAGCCGACGGCACGCATCCACTTCCAGTCCGTGATCGAGGAGGAGAGCACCGGCGTCGGCGCGCTCTCGACGCTACAGCGCGGCTACCGCGCCGATGCCTGCTTCATCCCGGAGCCGACCGGCGGCACCATGATCCGCTCGCAGGTCGGCGTGATCTGGTTTCGGCTGAAGGTGCACGGCTTTCCCGTGCATGTGTCGCATGCGGGCTCCGGCTCGAATGCGATCATGGCGGCCTATCACCTGATCCATGCGCTGGAGAAGCTTGAGATCGAATGGAACGAACGCGCCAAGGCCGACCGGCATTTCAAGGAGGTCACGCATCCGCTCAATTTCAACCCTGGCATCATCAAGGGCGGCGACTGGGCCTCCAGCGTGCCGGCCTGGTGCGATGTCGATTGTCGCATCGCGATCCTGCCGGGCTGGTCGATTGCCGAGTGCCAGAAGGAGATTCTGGCCTGCGTGTCAGCGGCGTCCCGCGACCACCGCTTCCTCTCCAACAATCCGCCCGATGTGGAATGGTCCGGATTTTTGTCGGAGGGCTATGAGCTCGTGAACTCGGCGGAGCCTGAAGCCGCCTTCGCCAAGGCGTTTGGCGCCGTCTATGGCGGCGTGGTCGAGGATCGGACCTTCACGGCGCTGACCGACACCCGTTTCTATGGGCTCAACTACAACATCCCCAGCCTGTGCTTCGGCGCCAGCGGCGCGGCGATGCATGGCTTCAACGAATATGTCGATCTGGAGTCGCTGAAGAAGTCGACGAAAGCCACGGCGTTGTTCATTGCCGAGTGGTGCGGGGTGGAGACAGCGTAGCTGCTTCTCCTCATGGAGAGGAGGCGCGCCAGCGCCGTCTCGAACCATGAGGGCAGAGTGGGGCCTCATCCTTCGAGACGCCGCTGCGCGGCTCCTCAGGATGAGGAGCTTGCAGGCCACAGTGCCTGAACGATCGCATCGAGCCCATCTGTCAGCGCCGCAGGTCCCGGCTGCAGGATCAGCGGCGACTTGATCTCGACGATGCGATTGTTTCGCACTGCCGGAATCTCGCTCCAGCCGGGCCGCTGCCTGATCCTGTCGGCGACGACCTTCTTGCCGCACCAGGACGCGAGGATGACATCGGGCGCCAGATCGCGCACGACGTTCGGCGAGATAACCCGGTCCTTTGCTGACTTCTTCGGTCGCAGCTCCGGCAAAATATCTTCGCCGCCGGCGACCTTGATCAGCTCGGAGACCCAGCCGATGCCGCTGATCAGGTGCTGATCAGGGGATCGTCCCACTCCTCGAAGTAAACTCCTGGCATTGGCCCGGTCCGCTGGACCGAAGCAATATCAACGAGGCGCTTTTCGAAACTGGCGGCAAGTTGATCAGCCCGGCCGGCAGCGCCGACCATGGCCCCAAGCGTGCGGATCATTGCCAGAATGCCGGCGACATCGCGCTGGTTGAAAACGTGAACCGCGACGCCGGCGCGAACGAGTTCGGCGACAATGTCGGCCTGCAAATCTGAAAACGCCAGTACAAGCTCGGGCTCGAGCGCCAGGATCTTCGGAATGTCGGCGGAAATGAAGGCCGACACCCGCGGCTTCTCGCGCCGTACCCTTGGCGGGCGCACGGCGTAGCCGGAGACGCCGACGATGCGATCCTGCTCGCCGAGCAGATACAGCGTCTCCACGGTTTCCTCGGTGAGGCAGACGATCCGGCGGGGCGGGAAGTGCGACATGGCTTTCAGCATATGCCGGATGGGTCACGCCTTGTCACCGCGGCCATTACCTCGGAAGTCATTGCCTCCCTTACCCGACCGTTCCATTCTCGGAAGCGAAATCACAGGGAGGAACCATGACGCCGCTTGAGAAAATCCGGTCGTTGAAGATGCCCTTCGCCGAATTGAAGGGCGTAACCTTCGTCGAAGCGGACAAGGACCGCGTGGTAGCGAAGATGCAGGTCAGGCCGGACCTCTGCACGCTTTTCCACACCATCCATGGCGGCGCGGTCATGGCCTTTGCGGATTCGGTTGGCGCAGCCGCGACCATCATCAATCTTCCCGAGGATGCCAAGGGCACGGCGACGCTCGAGAGCAAGACCAACTTCATCGGCGGCGCGAAGGAGGGAACCACGGTGATTGCCACCGCCACGCCCGTGCATCGGGGCCGCCGCACCCAGGTCTGGACCACCCGGCTTGAGACGGAAGACGGCAAGCTGGTTGCGATCGTGACGCAAACCCAGATCGTTTTGTAACGTTCGTGCGCTGTTAACCAACTGGTTGTGAACGGTAAAATCCCGGCCTTGAATTCCGTGCTGCAATGCACAATATCTGCGGTCTAGGGATTCGACGCCTCCTCGAGGGATGCTGAGAGGAGATCTGACGTGTCACACGACTACACCCACCGGCCGAGGCCGGGCTTTGGCTATGTGCGGACCCTGAGCCAGCAGGAAGAATTGCCGCTCTTGCGCGATCACCTGCTGCGGCTCGACCCGGAAAGCCGCCACGATCGCTTCAACGGCTATCTCGATGACAGCTTCATCGAGCGCTATGCAGCGAAATGCGCCGACGACGGCACGGTCATCGTCGCCTACATGGAGAACGGCATCGTCCGCGGCGCGGCCGAACTGCATCTACCGGAGCAGTCGGAGGACGGACTTCCGGAGATCGCCTTCAGCGTGGAGAAATGCGTGCGCCGCCAGGGCGTCGGCAGCCTGTTGTTTCGGCGGCTGATCTCGGAAGCGCGCTGGAAGGGATATCACACGCTGCGCGTCACCACCGGCGCCGGCAATGATGCGATGCGGGCGCTTGCGAGCAAGTTCGGCGCGCACCTGGAATTCCGGCAGGGCGAATCCAGCGGCACGATCGACCTGTCGCCGCAGCCGCAGGACGAACTCGCCAAACTCGCGATCGACGCGCCGCTCAACGCCGCGCGCGCGGTGATGAATTTCAACCGCGCCTGCTGGAAGCTGTTCGCCAAGATGTACGAAGGCGGGCGCGCGGCCTAGGCCCTGCCCCGACTTGGATCGAAGCGTTTCGATAGGAGGCGTGCCGGAAGGCGGGTCAGGTGCCGGTGCGCTTGTCGTTGCCGAACTTGCGCACCACCCGGCGCTCGACCACAATCGAGCGCTGCGCGCCTTGCTCGCCCGCGATGACCCGCGTCGAAGTGGCGCGCGCATTGACGCGGCTCTGCTTCTTCACCTCGGCGAGCACGGTCTCGTACGGCATGCCCATCAGCGAGGCCGCGATCTCGGCCTGCTGCTCCTGATCGTCGGTGATCCCCACGGCGGCGAAGATCGCCTCATCCAGGGTCGGCGGATCGCGCCGGACGCGCCGCGGACCATATTTGGTATTCCAGTCTTCGCTCATTGGGGCCTCTCGTTTCGCCCGGGATACCTAAGAGCGAGTATGTTGCATTGCAATATGAATTTGGTATGGCAGGTCAGCTATGCACACACAGATTTCACAGGCCCTGCAGCATTTGAGCATCATAAATCTGAATGTCGGTCGCGCCAATCGCAAGCGTTCGCAATGCTCGCACGAAGTCGCGAGACGCCGGCACGGCGAAATGCGTCGCCAACGCCGCGCGATCGGCCCATTGCTCGACGAACACAAGACGCAGCGGGTTCTCGCAATCGACATGAACGGCGTGCGAGATGCATCCGGGCTCGATGCGCGAGCGACGCACATGTTCGAGGCTCAGCTTCTTCACCTCTTCAAGCGAGTCAGGCCGTGCGGTCACGCTGCCGGTCACCACGATCATTTGCCAAGACTCCCTGATCTCATGGCGCGGCTGCCTGGAGCGGCTGTTGCGGCCAGCGTTTGAGTGCAGCACGACCGGCATCTGTCAATTCGTAGACGCCGCGTTCGGCGCGGTCGAACCAGCCATAGACATTATGCAGCAGGATCTTCCCGGCGTCCGGAATATCCTTGCGCAAGTCGCGGACCCGTTGCGGTCCACCTGACAGCGCAGACGCACACGCAAGCGCCTGCTGCCGGTAGGCGGTCATGATCGGCGCCCTGGTCGAGCCGCCCATGGCGGGATCGCCGATGCGGCGCTGGTGCTCCGCCACCAGCCGCGAGCGTTTCTTGGGATCGCGACGGGGCGCCGTGGTCGGCGGCTTCACCAGCACCTCGACATCGCCGCGGGCCGTGACACCAAGCATGCCGAAGCCGAGGCGGCGGCAGAGGTTGCGATAGCGCGCATCGCTCTCACGGCCCTTGCCGTTGACAGACATTTTGGCGGCGAGCCAGACCTCGTCGGCCGCGGCGGCACGGTCGACCGCCTGCAGGACCAGCTCGAGATTGAACGACAGTTTCAGCTCGCCGATCACGACGATCGGCGGCTCATCTCCGCTGAGCGCAACGAGGTCGCAGCCGCCGACCTCGCCCTTGACCGTGAAGCCGAGCTTTTCAAGGAAGCGTTTGACGGGCAGGTAAAGCGCGGTTTCCACTGGACACCAGTTCCGGCGGCATCCCGGCCGCGACTCAATGTCATGATTCTAGCCGAATTTCCGCCAAGCGTTTGCGTCGCCCTCCTAGACCCTTCCGGCCACCGGGATCAGCGCCCCGGTTAAGGCGCTCGCGGCATCGCTGACCAGGAACAGGATCACGTCGGCGAGCTCCAGCGGCGTGACCCATTTGGAGAAATCCGCTTTCGGCATGCTGGCGCGGTTGGCTGATGTGTCGATGGTCGAGGGCAGCACCGCATTGACGGTGATCTTGCCCTTGTGCTCGGCGGCGAGCGCCTCGGTCAGGCGATGCACGCCGGCCTTGGAGGCCGCGTAAGGGCCCATGCCGGCGCCTGCCTGCAGCGCCCCCATGGCGCCGATATTGACAATGCGGCCGGCCGAGGAAGCGATGAGATGCGGGATCGCTGCCTTGGAAGCATTGAGCGCGGTCAGCACGTTCAGCGCATACATGCGCTGCCAGCTTGTGATGTCGCCGTCGGCCACTGTCTCGAAGGTGAAGCCGCCGGCGATGTTGACCAGTGCGTCGAGCCTGCCGAAATGCGCCGCCGCCGCGTCGATGGCGTGCTTGGCCTGCTTGGCGTCGGACAGATCGACGCCGCCGAACTCGATCCTCTCAGGTGTGGCCGCCGCCATCGGCGAGGGCGCATGATCGACGCCCGCCACGCGCGCGCCGCGCTGTTGTGCCGTCTCCGCGACCACCCTGCCAAGCGCGCCCAGCGCGCCGGTGATGACAATGACTTTTCCGTTCATGAAGGCTTCTCCGCGAGACACGTGCACACTAGCTCCAGGGCAAAATGACTTGCAATGCTGGGTTTTCGACGACGAGATGTAAGCGCAACGTCAGATGGTGAGCGCGATGACCTACTCTCTCGCCGACATGATCGATCCGGACAAGTTGCATCAAAACGACTGGAGCACCATGCCGGTCTCGAAAACCCTGTTTGAAACGATTAAGGAGGTTTTTACGAAGATGGACTGGTGCTCATCGCACGATTTCTAAAATTTTCGGCTTCCTTGTAAGCGGATGGCAGAACGGTCCCGCTAGGCTGATGCTCCGAAGTTAAGGGGACCGGAGTTTCACGATGGGAAATCTGCCTGATCATGGCCTGCCGCTGGTTCAGCTCAAGGAGCAGCGGCGCGACCTGGTTGTCGCCCTGCAAAACCGCACCGGCCCTGTCAGCGGCTGGGAGCTAATGCAGATCGCCGCGATCCAGCAGGCGATCCAGGCCTTCGAGGAGGTCATCGCTGACCTCGATGCCGAAATGGAAATGGAAGCGGCGGCTTAGGTCTTCCGCGCGAAGGTCGACCCAAGGCTTTAGCCTACGCCTGGAGATACCGCGCTTTCAGCTCGGTGCGCTCCGGCGTACCGAGCCCGAGCCCATCCCTGAAATAGCCTTCGAGATCTCCATATTGCGCGTTGACCGCGTCGAACCCGGCCGCGAGGAAAGAGGTTTCGACCGAGCCGATGGCTTGCCGGACATCGGCGGGCAAATCGGGCGAGGAATTGGGGTCGCGCCGATAGAAGCGATTGGTGAGGAGATAATCCTCGGAAATCACCTGATCCGGCACGCCAAGCGCATGCAGGATCAGCGCGCAGGCAAATCCGGTACGGTCCTTGCCCGCGGTGCAATGGACCACCAGCGGCGCGGTATCGTCGAGCAGACTTGCGAACAGCTCGCGGAAACTGTGGGTGTTGAGACGGACGTAGCCGCGATAGGACTCGCGCATGATTTCGAGCGCATCGCCTGACGACAATGCGCGTGCCTGCAGCTTAGCCCTGAGGGCTGCGACCACGGTCGGCTCGATCGGCAGCGAATGCACCGCGATCTCCTCGACCACGCACGCGGCAGCCGCGCGCTCCTGAACGCCGCGGAAATCGAAGGCGCTCTTGACGCCGAGCCCGCGCACGACCTTGACGTCGTCTTCCGTGAGATGGCCGAGATGGTTGGAGCGGAAAATCCGTCGCCAGCGGATACTGCGGCCATCGCCGGCGGGATAGCCGCCGAGGTCGCGGAAATTGCTGGCACCCTGGAGATTGAGGTGACGGTGAGGGAGGTCTGTCATTGGCAGAGTTTAAGCCATTTGATGCGGCAGAGAAATGACGTTGAGCGTGATTGGCAGTGCGGTTCCGCGCTGGTCTATACTGCGCTCTTCGGGGGGAGGAACATGCATCGGTACAGGAATATTGTTTTCGGCGCGGCAATTGTCGCGTTTGTCGCCGGCCTGACGCCGGTTTTGGCGCAGAACACCACGTTCCGGAACTATCATTGCGCCGATGGCAGCGCATTCATCGTCGGCTTCTACCCCTACGATTCGCGCGCCTATCTGCAGATCGATGGCGCGCCCATCACGCTGCAGCGGCGGCTTGCGATATCGGGCACGCGCTATTCGGGGGGTGGGGTTACCCTGAAGATCAGCAAGGCCGGGCGCATCGCGGTCAAGCGCCCCAGGCGGCCAGAAACGACGTGCGATCTCACTTGAGACGCGCATCAAAAAGGGCCGAAACGATTTCGTTTCGACCCTTTTTCAATTCTCGAACTCGACCAAGTCGCGGCTTCGTTGCCCCGCCTTCGGATGTTGCTGCGGCATCAGTGATCCCGCGTCGGCTTGAACCCAGGCACGGACTCCCGGATCGCCTCTTCATGGTACCAGCTGCCGCTGCAGACCACTTCGTTCACACGCGGCTGCTCGATCGCCGATTTGGTTTCGCCATAGCGGCGACCGCCGAGAGCCGCACGGCCCCCGGCCGGGAATTGATAGATCCTGGCGGATCCCTGATTCAGATTTGTGCTCATCAATAGCTCCTCTCAGCCGCGGCACTTGCCTTGATGGTGCGCCCGACTCGTTCTCTTGTGGTTACCAAACTCGATATCGTTCACGCCGGTGCCAACGCAATGTGATTAAAAGAAAATCACTCTCTGCATGTTTTGCGGGCATTTCGCTCATTGCCTTTCGTGAGGCAGTCCGGCGCTGGCTAACGCTTAGGCGGACGCAAAGGTTGCCAGAGGTGACCGACCACTGCTCCGGGTACCGTCGCGGACTGCCACCGCTTTAATCGCCCAGGAAGACGGATCAGGCGACTGCCGCCGAATCGAGCGGAAATTGGGCAATAACGCTGTCATTTCAGCGGTCTCCGGCCGCCCGAACCGCGCTGCTTTGCCGCACCCCATTTTGGCTGTTGGAGGCGAGACCGCAGAGCGGTTCTCCACAGCGAGGCGAGGCCACCGCAGTGCAGCGACTGGCACGCTACATGCTTTATGACAGTTTGGCTGAATTTGGCCGGGTAATGCGTGGGGAACCCCTTCCTTTCGGTCTCCCACCTTTAGAAAGATCACAATAGAGAGGCTCAATGACGAAATATAAGCTCGAGTACATCTGGCTCGACGGTTACACGCCGACACCGAACCTGCGCGGCAAAACACAGATCAAGGAATTTGCCTCGTTCCCAACGCTGGAACAGCTTCCGCTGTGGGGATTTGACGGCTCCTCGACCATGCAGGCCGAAGGCCACAGCTCCGACTGCGTGCTGAAGCCGGTTGCCGTCTATCCCGACGGCGCGCGCACCAATGGCGTGCTGGTGATGTGCGAAGTCATGATGCCCGACGGCAAGACTCCGCACTCTACCAACAAGCGCGCGACCATCCTCGACGACGAGGGCGCCTGGTTCGGCTTCGAGCAGGAATATTTCTTCTACAAGGACGGCCGTCCGCTCGGCTTCCCGACGTCCGGTTATCCGGCGCCACAGGGTCCGTATTACACCGGCGTCGGCTACAGCAACGTCGGCGACATCGCCCGCAAGATGGTGGAAGAGCATCTCGACCTCTGTCTCCATGCCGGCATCAACCACGAAGGCATCAACGCGGAAGTCGCCAAGGGCCAGTGGGAATTCCAGATCTTCGGCAAGGGCTCCAAGAAGGCCGCTGACGAAATGTGGATGGCCCGCTACCTGATGCTGCGTCTCACCGAGAAGTACGGCGTCGATATCGAATTCCACTGCAAGCCGCTCGGCGACACCGACTGGAACGGCTCCGGCATGCATGCCAACTTCTCGACCAAGTACATGCGTGAAGTCGGCGGCAAGGAGTACTTCGAGGCGCTGATGGCCGCCTTCGAGAAAAATATCATGGACCACATCGCGGTCTACGGGCCGGACAACGACAAGCGCCTGACCGGCAAGCACGAGACCGCGCCCTGGAACAAGTTCAGCTATGGCGTTGCCGACCGTGGTGCCTCGATCCGAGTTCCGCATTCCTTCGTCAATAATGGCTACAAGGGCTATCTCGAAGACCGCCGTCCGAACTCGCAAGGCGACCCCTACCAGATCGCTTCGCAGATCCTGAAGACGGTTTCCGTGGTGCCGACCGGCGCCAAGGCCGCGGCTTAGGCCAAACGGCTACCGCGCAAGCCAGGAGGCTGCCGTATAGGACAAGAAACCAGGGCCTGGGGCCCCGGGGCTGAACATGATCCGTCAGAGCGTTGCCGCTCTGGCGGATCATTGCTTTATGACATGCGTTTCGAATCCTTTTCCCGGCGTTATGAACCGCGCTAGATAACGTCGAGCATTTGCCTGCCCGGGGACTTCATGTGTTTGGAGGCTTTTACACCGTCAGGTTCCAGGTCAACGAGGCGGTCGGCCGCAGCGTGATGTACGCGCATGGCGGCAGGATGCTGGGCGGCAACTCGGCCTTTGCCCATATCGGCACCTATCAGGAAGCCGACGGCGAGATCACGATCGAGATCAAGACCGTCCGTCATAACCCGGACCCCAATTACCCTGCGATGGCCGGCACTGACGACGCGACCCTGAGCGCGCGCGGCAAGGCGGACGGCGAGCTCTATCGCTTCGAGGGCACCCTCGACGTGTTGCCGGGCTCGGTGTTCAAATCGGTGATGACGCCGGTCGAGGAGCAGCCGATGCCGATCGCAGGCGGGGTTGGCGAGGGCGGTGTCATCAACGGTCTCTATTCCATCCACCTGCGGATGCTAGACGGCATCGATGGCGGCCTCACCGGGGTGATGCTGCTGAACGGCGGCCGCATCCTCGGCGGTGACGCGTTCTTCTATTATGTCGGCAGCTACACCAGCGAGCACGGCCGCTGGAAAGGCCAGATCCTCAACCGGGAGCACACACCGGCCAGAGGCGAAAACTCCGTGTTCGGCGGCCACGAGGTCGGCATCGGATTTTCCGGCACCTGCGACGAGCAGGGCGCGCTGCTGGAAGCGACGGCACTTGCCGGCAAGCGCAGCCTGCGGCTGACCGCAACCTTGAAACTGATGCGCCGGGCTTAACGCTGGAGTGCCGATGGACAATGTGCTTCGCCTGCTTTCGACGCTGGCGCTCAAGGGCGCGGTCGAGCGGCTTGCCGGGCAATATCAGATCGCGACCGGCGTGCGTCTCGATGCGGATTTCGCGCCGACCGTTGGCCTCTTGAAGCGGCTGCGCGGGGGTGAGAAGGCCGATGTGGTGATCCTCACAGGCGAGGGGTTGAAGGAACTCGTTGCCGAAGGCGCGGTAGTCGAAGCAA
Organism: Bradyrhizobium sp.; assembly: GCA_035568535.1. GTDB lineage: Bacteria > Pseudomonadota > Alphaproteobacteria > Rhizobiales > Xanthobacteraceae > Bradyrhizobium. Next base: position 11,122 of record DATMNV010000084.1, on the reverse strand, counting down.
GCCAGATCGATCTCGCGCGTTCCTGGGTCGGCATTGCCGTCAAGGCAGGCCACGCTCATCCGGATATTGCCAGCGAGGCCGCGCTTCGTGCGACGTTGCTTGCGGCGCGATCGGTGGCCTATTCGAAGATCGGCGCCAGCGGCATCTATTTCGCCGCGCTGATCCAGCGGATGGGCATTGCGTCGGAAATAAACGCGAAGGCCGTCATCACCGCGGGTTTCACCGCCGAGCGCCTCGTCACCGGCGAGGCCGATCTCGCCGTGCAGCAGCTCAGCGAATTGAAGCAGGTCGCTGATATCGAGGTCGTCGGTCCAATTCCGCGCGAGCTGCAGACCGCCGCCGTGTTCACCGCCGGTCGCATGGCGTCGTCGGCGAAGGCGACAGAGGCCGACGCACTCCTGAAATATCTCGCTTCACCGGAAGTGGCGCCGGTGTTGCGTGAGACCGGATTAGAGCCTTGAATTTGCCCGCACGGCGACGCAACCTCTTCCCGTCATGATGGTTCGACTTGCCTTTGCTGCGATGATCCTTGCGCTTGCGCCGTCCTTTGCACGCGCGCAATCGGCCGACCTCGTGCTGTGCGACCGCCTGGCGGCCGATCCCTCCGATCCCGACAAGCCTGCGGACGTCAGGGGCGTCCCCGATATCGCGGCGGCGGACGTCGCCACCGCCATCAAGTTCTGCAAGAAGGCGGCGGGAAGCTCGCGCCGCGCGATGTACGAGCTTGGCCGCGCCTATGCCGCCAACAACCAGGCGGCCGACGCCATGGCCGCCTGGCGCAAGGCCGCCGACAAGGGCTCGACCTCGGCCATGGTCGAGCTCGGCGTGCTCTATGGCACCGGCGCCGGCGTTGCCAGGGACGAAGAGGCCGCGCGCAAACTGTTCGAGCGCGCCGCCGAAGCCGGCAATCCGCGCGGCGTCACCAATCTGGCAGCGCTCGGCGGCAGTGCGGCGCCCTCCGATCCGGCGCGGGCGCGCGAGCTGCTCGGCAAGGCCGCCGAGACCAATGCGGAAGCGCAATATCAGCTCGGCCTGATGCTGGCCGATGGCACCGGCGGCGCGAAGGACGACGCCGGCGCCCGCGCGCTATTTGAGAAAGCGGCGGCGCAAAACCATCCCGGCGCGCTGGAACGGATGGGCGCGTTCACGCAGGAGGGCCGTGGCGGGCCGCAGGACAAGGCGGCCGCCAAGGCCTATTACAAGCGCGCCGCCGATCTGGGCGACGAGCAGGCGAAGGTGGCTTTGAAGCGGCTGGAATGTCCGATTGCGATCAAGGACAAGCGCGGAAATTTTGTGACGGATCTGTGCTGGTAACGCATCGAGCCGATATCGGGCGGTGTGGCTGGCGAATATCCGTTGGAACAGTGGTCGGCACAGGTGGTTTCCTTTAGCGATACCAAGGGAGCGCCCAATGATCCGCAAGCTGTCATCCGGTCAATATCGACTCTATTCCCGCAAGGTCGATCCGAAGACCGGCAAACGCCGTAACCTCGGCACGTTCAGGTCGCGCGCGGCCGCCGAAAAGCACGAACGCGACGTGCAATATTTCAAGCGGCATTGAGGGCGGGAAATACGCTTCCTTTGCTGCGCCAGATGCCCTAAGAGCGGCCGCGACGATTTCTCTTTTCTCGCGTGCCCATGATCCGCCTCGACAATATCAGCAAGCAGCAAGGCCACCAGATTCTGTTCATCGAAGCTTCCGCGGCGCTTCAGAAGGGCGAGAAAGCCGGCCTGGTCGGCCCGAACGGCGCCGGCAAGACCACGCTGTTCCGGATGATCACCGGACAGGAGCAGCCCGATGAAGGGCAGGTGGCGGTCGATCGCGGCGTCACCATCGGCTATTTCAGCCAGGATGTCGGCGAGATGTCGGGCCGCAGCGCGGTCGCCGAAGTGATGGATGGCGCCGGTCCCATCGCCGCCGTGGCCAGCGAGCTGAAAGAGCTGGAAGCCGCGATGGCCGATCCCGATCGCGCCGACGACATGGACGAGATCATCGCGCGCTATGGCGAGGTGCAGGCGCGCTTCGAGGAGCTCGACGGCTACGCGCTGGAGACGCGGGCGAGGGAAGTTCTGGCGGGCTTGAGCTTCAGCCAGGAGATGATGGACGGCGACGTCGGAAAACTCTCCGGCGGCTGGAAGATGCGCGTGGCGCTCGCGCGCATCCTGCTGATGCGCCCCGATGTGATGCTGCTGGACGAGCCGAGCAACCATCTCGACCTCGAAAGCCTGATCTGGCTGGAGCAGTTCCTGCAGGGCTATGAAGGCGCGCTGATGATGACCTCGCATGACCGCGAGTTCATCAACCGCATCATCACCAAGGTGGTCGAGATCGACGGCGGCTCGCTCACGACCTATTCGGGCAACTACGAATTCTACGAGCAGCAGCGCGCGCTGAACGAGAAACAGCAGCAGGCGCAATTCGAGCGGCAGCAGGCGATGCTCGCGAAAGAGATCAAATTCATCGAGCGTTTCAAGGCGCGCGCCTCGCATGCCGCGCAGGTGCAGAGCCGGGTCAAGAAGCTGGAAAAGATCGAGCGCGTCGAGCCGCCGCGACGGCGCCAGACGGTGGCGTTCGACTTCCTGCCGGCGCCACGCTCCGGCGAGGATGTTGTGAGCCTGAAGAACGTTCACAAGCGCTACGGCAGCCGCACGATCTATGAAGGCTTCGACTTCATGATCCGCCGCAGGGAGCGCTGGTGCGTGATGGGCATCAACGGCGCCGGCAAGTCGACGCTACTGAAACTCGTCGCAGGTTCGACCGAACCGGATGACGGGTCGGTGACCGTCGGCGGCAGCGTCAAGATGGGCTATTTCGCGCAGCACGCCATGGATCTGCTCGACGGCGAGCGCACGGTATTTCAATCGCTGGAAGACCAGTTCCCGCAGGCCGGTCAAGGCTCGCTGCGGGCGCTCGCCGGCTGCTTCGGCTTCTCCGGTGACGATGTCGAAAAGAGATGCCGGGTGCTGTCGGGCGGCGAGAAGGCGCGGCTCGTGATGGCGAAGATGCTCTATGATCCCCCCAATTTCCTGGTGCTGGACGAGCCCACCAACCATCTCGATCTCGCGACCAAGGAGATGCTGATCGGCGCATTGGCAGAGTTCGAAGGCACCATGCTGTTCGTGTCGCACGACCGTCATTTCCTGGGGGCGCTGTCCAACCGTGTGCTGGAGCTGACGCCCGAAGGCGTGCATCGCTATGGTGGTGGCTATACCGAATATGTCGAGCGCACCGGTCACGAGGCGCCGGGCCTGCGGAGCTGAGCGGCAAGGCTCGCTTGAACGCGCATCCGCCTCCCGCTACGGTGTCTGAAAAAAGCGGGAGAAAACGATGAAGCAACTTCGGATCGGCGACATCACCATCGACGCGGTGATCGAACGCGAGGGACCGTGGCGCCGGCCGCAGGACTTCTTCCCCGCCTATGACGATGCCGTATTCAAGCATCACCTGCCCGGCATGGAGCCGGAAGTGTTCGACGCCAAGCTCGGCATGATGGTCATTACCTATCAGACCTTTGTCGTGCGCACGCCACGCTATACCATCCTGGTCGATACCTGCACCGGCGAGGACAAGGGCCATCCGCCGCCGTTCGATTTCCCGGGCAAGGAGCGCTGGCGCGACGAGCTGTTCGCGCTCGGCGTCAGTTACGACAAGATCGATTACGTCTTCTGTACCCACCTTCACATCGACCACACCGGCTGGAACACGGTCCTGCGCGACGGCCGCTGGGTGCCGACCTTCCCGAATGCCAAATACGTCTTTCACAAGCGTGAATATGCGGCCTGGGAGGAGCAGCACAAGAAAGGCGCCAATCCGCCCGGCACGGTATTCCGCGACAATTGCCTGCCGATCGTGGAAGCAGGCCAGGCGTTGCTGGTCGACGACGACTATGCGCTCGACGACACCATCACACTGACGCCGACGCCGGGGCATTCGCCCTGCCATTGCTGCGTCAACATCTTCTCCAAAGGCCAACGCGCGGTGGTCGCCGGCGACCTCATGCATCACCAGATCCAGTGCCGTGAGCCCGACTGGTCGGCGCGGCCGGATTGGGACCCAAAGCAGTCGGCGGTATCGCGGCGGAAGTTCTTTGCCTCCGTCGCCGACACCGATACGCTGATCCTGCCGATTCATTTTCCGCGTCCGACGGTGGGTCTGATCAAGGTCGATGGCGATCGCTTCGATTACCGTTTCAAACGGGACTAGCGCATGATCCGGAAAGTGTGCGGCGGTTTTCCCTCGCGACAAACGCGGAACGCGTTTGCGCGGAGATCATGCTCAAACGAACAGACTAAGGGCAGCGCGCAGCGATGAGGAACGGCTCAAGCACCAAATCGAAGGTTGCGATCGTAGGCCTCGGGGCGATCGGCACCGAGGTCGCGAAGGCGCTCGATGCCGGCATTGACGGGCTGGAGCTGGCCGCGGTATCGGCCGCGAACATTGAGAAGCACCGGCCCTGGCTCGACAAGCTTGCGAAGATGCCGGCCACGCTGCCGATCGAAGGGCTGGCGGATGCTGCCGACATCGTCATCGAATGCGCGCCGAGCAAGCTTGTCCGCTCCATCGTCGCGCCCGTGGTCTCGCGCGGCAAGACCGCGATTGTGCTCAGCGTCGGCGCGTTGCTCGAGAACGAGGACCTGATCGCACTCGCCAAGGCCCATGGCGGCCAGATCGTGGTGCCGACCGGCGCGCTGATCGGGCTCGATGCCATGACCGCGGCGGCGGTTGGCACCATTCATTCGGTGCGGATGGTCACGCGCAAGCCGGTCGCGGGGCTTCTGGGTGCGCCTCATCTTGTCGAGCACAAGATCGATATCGAGGGGATTACCGAGCCGCTGAAAATCTTCGAAGGCAGCGCCCGGGAGGCGGCCAAGGGCTTTCCGGCGAATCTCAATGTCGCGGTCGCGCTGTCGCTCGCCGGCATCGGCGCGGACCGCACGCGCGTGGAGATCTGGGCCGACCCGACGGTGACGCGCAACACGCACCATATCGAGGTGGATTCGGATTCCGCGCGCTTCTCGATGGGAATCGAGAACATCCCGTCGGAAAATCCCAAGACCGGCCGTATTACTGCGCTCTCCGTCATCGCCTGCCTTCGCAAGCTGCGCGCGCCCCTGCGCATTGGGACCTGAGGCGGATCGGACAGCTGACGGTGGTCGCCGGAATTGCTATAGTCAGCCAAAATCAAAGGGAGGACCGCCATGGACGCCGTGACGCCGAAGGGCCACGACACATCAGATACGCATTCCCATCTCGTCCAGCCGCAGAAGATGGAATGGCAGAAGACCCGCTTTCCCGGCTGTGAAGCCAAGACGCTGCTGTTCGACCGCACCACGGGTCTGATGACGGCGCTGATGCGGTTCGCGCCCGGCGCGGTGCTGCCGGACCACGAGCACGTCAATATCGAGCAGACCTATGTGCTCGAGGGCTCTCTGGTCGACAAGGAAGGTCCGGCGCAGGGTATCGAATGCAAAGCCGGCGAGTTCATATGGCGGGAGGCGCACAGCCGCCATGTGGCCTGGTGTCCCGAAGGCGGTTTGATGCTTGCCATCTTCCAGGTCCCGAACAAATTCTTCGAGGCCGACGGCCGCGTCATCGACGCCGCGGGTCAGGACTGGGACGAGGCCTGGGGCCACACTGGCAGGGGTTGAACGATCGCGGAGAAAAACAAAAGGCGGCCGAAGCTGGCCGCCTTTTCGGTATCCGGGGTAGGGTGGCTAGAGCGGGATGACTTTCTTCGCGTCATCCCACTCTATCTTTTTGTTTGAGCATGATCTCCGCGCAAACGCGTTCCGCGTTTGTCGCGAGGGAAACCCGCTACACACTTTTCCGGATCATCCTCTAGCCGCCCGCTTCGCACTTCTTCATGTAGCTGGTCTTGGCCGCGCCGGCGAGCTTCTTGCCGTCGGAGCCGACGGCCTTGGTTTCGCAGGCATCATGGTTGCACTTCTTCATGAATGAGGTCTTCGCCGCGCCGGCAAGCGGCTTGCCATCCTTGCCGACGGCCTTGGCGTCGCAAGACGCGTCCTGTGCGAAGGCCGAACCGGCCGCGAAGGTGGCGATGACGACAGCCAGAATTATCCGCTTCATGGGGTGTCTCCCTAAGAGAAAAGTAGGCGGATTGGAGCTTGGAATCCGGGCGCGATCAAGCTCCGCGTAGGCAAATTTCGCGGAATAAATTCCGCCAAGAAGCCCGCCGCGTTCATCGCCCAGTCAGGATTACGGTTGCCGGTTCAGCAAAGCCCTGAAATCGGCCCGCGCCCGCTGCGCCTCGGCGCGCGCGATTTCCGAGGCGTCGCCCATGCTGAAGAAGCCGTGGATCAGGCCTTCGCCGGCATAGTGCCTGGAGGGAACATCGGCGCCATCCAGCGCCGCCGCATAGGCCGCCCCTTCATCACGCAGCGGATCAAACCAGGCCGTGCAGACGATCGCCGGCGCCAGTCCCGCATGGTCCGCGGCGCGGAGCGGCGAGACGCGCCAATCGGCGCCCTGGCTCTTGTCCGCCAGATAGTGCCCGCAAAACCACTCCATCACCTCGCGGGTCAGGAAATAGCCGTCGGCATTCTCGGTGCGTGAGGGGAAGCGCGCGTTCTCGCTGGCGTCGGCATAGTTTCCGAAGGCGTCGATCACGGGATAGACCAGGAGCTGCGCGGCGAGCTCTATGCCGGCGTCGCGGCACGCGATCGCGCTCGTTGCCGCCAGATTGCCGCCGGCACTGTCGCCGGCAACGCCCAGGCGATTGGCATCGCCGCCAAATTCGCCGATGCGTCCGACGACGTCGCGCACCGCGGCAAAGGCGTCCTCGAAGGCGCCGGGAAAGCGCGTTTCCGGAGGCCGCCGGTAATCGACGGAGATCACGACCGCGCCGGTCTCGATCGCGAGGTTGCGCGCCTGCCGGTCGTGGGTTTCGAGATCGCCGGCGACCCAGCCGCCGCCATGGAAAAACACCACCGTCGGTGCCTTGCCTTTGCTGTTGCGGTAGACCCGCGCCGCGAGCGGGCCCGCACCGCCCTTGATCTTGATGTCCTCGACGCTGTCGACCGGCGGTGGCGGAACGGCCGCGCGCGATGCGGCCAGGGCGCTAAGTGCATCGCGGCAGCTCTGCGGGGTCATGGTCTTGGGGTCGCGCAGGGGAAGCAGTGGAATGATTTCGGCGATCACGGGATCGAGTGGGGCGGGCATGGAATTTTCCTTGGGCCTTTTTCTTGCTGATTTTGCATCAGCATAGATATTGCCCCTGGCCCCCGCAACCGCGCAGAAATTACCTGGTGAGCGCCACCGCCTTGAAGGCATTCAGCAGCGGCTTTTCCAGCTTGCCATTCATGTCACAGAGAATGTCGTAGGCATCCGCGCGGGATCTGGTCGCCTTGTAAGGTCGCTGCTCGATCAGAGCGGCGAAGATGTCCGAAATCGTCAGGACGCGAACGAGATCGGCGATGTTTTCGTCGCAAAGTCTATCCGGGTACCCGCTGCCATCGAGATATTCGTGATGATGCCGCACCGCATCGAGTATCTCGGCGGAGATGTTCTCATTGTCCTTCAGCACGTCGTAGCCCGCACCCGGGTGCGTTTCGATGAGTGCCCGTTCCTCCGCATCGAGGCGACCCGGCTTGTCGAGGACCGCGAGCGGGATCGTCGCCTTGCCGACGTCGTGAAACATGGCCGACGAAGAGAGCCGCTCGATATCGGCCTTGGGGACGCCGAGGCTCAGGCCGAAATCGACGGTCACGCCGGTCACCAGGAGGCAATGCTGGTAGGTGCCCTCATGATGGCGCCGGACGGCGGTGAGCCAGTTCGACAATCCGTGTTCTTCAACCGCGGCGGCGATCTTTGCGCCGGCGTTCTTGGTGGCAACCACATCGATCGCGGTGTTGCTTGCCACGGCGGTAAACATCGACGCCAGGGCGACCTCGCCGGAAGCGGCCGCCGCCGCCGCACTGAAGTGGTCCGTGGTGGAGGAGGTATCGCCGGAAAGGAGGTTGGCCAGCTCTTTCAGCAATTTGGCTTGATTGAGCGGACCGGTCAGCACGGTCGTTGCGCCCAACGCATAGGCCTGTGAAATCGACAGATGTGCGGACTCTTCCACCAGGAAGATGCGCCTTTCGATGTGGTTCAAGTCGGCCAGAATCTTCTTGAGGGCGCAGATACTGTCGATGGCGCGCAGATCCACCTTGATGACGAGGGCATCGATATTGCTGCGCTGGACGCCCAGCCCGCGCAGCAATTCGGACGTCACGGCATGCTTGCGCTCGAGCACGGCGCGGACGCCGGCCAGCTTCGCAGAAGTATCAGCTATGACATGAACCGGCATTGATGTCGCCTCGTGTCCCGGACGCGATCGGAATGACTACGTCCAGAACGATCCCTGATCCCCAAGCGGTTCGTTGAGCCAAAGCAGCGCCTCGCGCGGCTCGAGGAAGATGACGCGTTCTTCGTTGGCGGAAAGTGTCTTGCCGTCACTGAGATAAAGTACAAAGTCGCCGCTATCGCAGCGAAACAAGGCCTCGCGCGCTTGACCGGCCGCAAGTGAATGGGCGTCGAGAAACGGGATGGTCCGCGAAAAAATCAATTGCATGAGAGGTCCCTCGTCGATGAGGTCTGAACGCTTGAGCGTTCGTTCATTTCGGATTGGCGCCGCGCGCCTTCTTGTTCTTGTCAGCGGTCGTGAACTTGACGCCGACTTGCGTTCCGTCGACCCACACCAGTTCGCAGCGCCGAAACGCGAGACCGGTCGAGGACAGGAGCAGGAAAAATTCGCGCGCCCGCAACACATCGGGCGAGCCCTCCACTTCCAGCTTTGCACCGCTCTGGGAAACGTCGAGAAGGACGCAGCTTCGCCGCCATGTCCCGTCGACGCCCATGAGGTTGACCGGATAGGGGTGTTCGAATTGAACCCGCGACGATCTTCGGCTCTCTCCCGTCATCGGCCACCTCCCGTTGCTGCGACCGCAGTGTGTTTCGAGCCCGGCTTGGCCGCCGCGCTCACCGGAGGCTCGAAGCGAATGGTGTATTGGGCGGCCGAGACGTAAAGCATCTCGAACACTTCCTTGAGCTGTTCGAGATGTGCTTTCGGAAGCGGCGGGACACGGCGATTGTTGAGAACGGCCAAAGTGGTCTGCCAGTTCAGGCGAGAGCCGCGGCAGGCAATGATCAAACCGCTGCCGCTCTCTTCTTCCATGAGCTGTGCAATGACCTCCAGGTCGGCGCCTGACAGCAGGGACAATGCCGCGATGACGTTCGGATATTCGCGTCTTATGGCAAAGCGGTTGACCGAGGAGTCGCTAAGCTTTCCTCCTTTGTTCAAGACAACGACGGCAGCCTTGGCTTCCATGTAGTCGTCCGACGTTGTTGCCTTCGGGCCAGCAGCTCGCGCCGGGGCGCTAGCCAGTGCGGCCTGCACTCTCTCCCGCACCTGCGCAGGGGCCGACTTCAAAAGTCGGGCGCGTACAGTCTCGCTGGTCCGGGCAAGGAGGCCATCCAGCATCTCGACCGGAAAGTCCGGCCGAGATGCCAGGGATTCCGCGACGTTGTCGTCGCGCTCGGCGGTAGCGAGCAGCGCGGCATAGCCCGGCGAACTGAAGCGGGCAGCCGGGTTTCTCGCCAGAACGCGCGAGGCGTCCTTGCCGGCATGCTTGAGGATGACTTCGGTGAGCGCCTCATTGAGGCTCTGCCGGCTTGAAATTGCGATCAAGTGCTGCTGGCTGCCATGGCCTGCAATCTCGATGAGATCCTCATCGGCCAGCGCCGGCGATTTGAGCAAGACCGGAGCCGCCACCGTCGGGTTTTCATGGAGGGCGAGCCGGCGGACCGTTGCGGGCGGCGCCGGATTGGCGCCGGCGAGCGCGGTGCTGAGCTCGGCCAGCGCGCGCGGCTCCATGCGCGTCATCAAGCGCAGCAGCACGTCATCGAAAACTTCGATGTGACCAGGACTAAGCCGCGTGGCGGCAGCAAGATAAAGCTCCGCTGTGCAGCGGAGCATCCTGGCCCGGCGTTCGGGCGTGCCGTCTCGAGCGGCCGCCTCAAGCTCCGCAATCAGTTCGGCTGGAGCGATGGCGTTCATGGCCGGCGTATATTCCGTACGAAAACATCCTGTTTCCCAGTTGGAAGTTCACGCGCAGGTTGTTAACATTTTACCTACCGATGATTGCGCTCGGTACCGCGATACCTAATCAACATACTGAAAAGATATCGAAATTCGGCAGATGGGATGCCGCATCCTCCGGAGAGAGGGAATCGCCGCTAAATCGAATTGGGACACGGGGCGGTTGCACCGCACCAAAAGCATTTTGACAGGATCGGGATGAGCGACAATGCGCTCGAACCAAGCCTAACGCCGAAAATCTTTCGCTTTAGCGATGTTGACCATTTTCGTAGTTCGGTGCGCGGCCTCAATGTGGATTTCACGCCGTTCGTCCGGAAGATTGCGGCTGAGCAGATTATCCTCAATCTCGGTGGCTGCGATCTCAACGTCACACGGTCGTTCCCGCGCATCATCGACGCGCAGCTCATGCCCAACTGCACCGCCGTCGGGTTCACGATGGATGACGGTATTCCAATCCGCTTCAACGGGGTCGAGAGAGACAAGTCGGTCGTGGTGATCGGAAGTGACGGCGCCGCCTATACCGCGGTCGAACGCGTTGAGCGGCGCTACGCCTCGATCGTCTTCACGCCTTCGATCAGGGATCGCGGCTGGCCGGTCGCGACTGCGAACTTCAACATGTTCGAGACCAGCCCGACCGGGCAGCATCGGTTGCGCGAGCTCGTGATCCAGATTCTCTCGGCTGCACCGCAATTGGACGCGTCCACCAGCGTGATCGAAACCGCGGCCGCCATCCGGGAATCTTTGCTCGCCTGCGTCGACAGCGTGTTTGCCGACGTCGTCCCGACCAAATGGGCGTCGCATGCCAATTCGACCCGGCAATTCAAGATCTTTCAGGATATCCGGGCGGTTCTGGCGGGCAGCCTTAGCAAGCCGATCTACAGCGAAGAGCTGGCCCAGCAGGTCGGCATCTCGGTTCGCTCGATGCATGATGCGATCCTGCGCTACCGCGGCATGAGCCTGCATCGCTATCTGCGCCTGCGGCGGCTGTGGCTGGTGCGCCAGCAACTGCTGGTGGGTGTAGG
>DATMNV010000083.1:0-33426 GCA_035568535.1 Bradyrhizobium sp. | reverse complement strand
GTGGCCCTACCAAGTTGTCAGTTTGTCGGTGCAAGACGCGCCAGCCAAGCGGTGGCCCTCGCTCGCGGTTGATCCCATGCTCCCTGCGCTCCATCCGGCGCGAGACGGGCAAACCATCTTCGTGAACAAATGCTTCACATGTCATACGATGAACCAGGCAGGATCGGCATCGGCTGGCCCCGATCTGAATTTGCCGATGAACCCGACGGAGTACTTCACCGAAGCCGGTTTGCGCGCGCTGATCCGAGATCCGCGCTCGGTTCGGGTTTGGTCCGAGCAGCGGATGCCCAGCTTTGCCGAAGAGGACCTGAGCGATGAGGAACTCGGGCTGATCTTGGCGTATTTGAGTCACATGGCGGGTAGGAAGAGCCGAGCAACGGAGGGCGGAAGCAGCAAACGCTAAGTCAGTCGTAAAACTCGATTACGGTTAGCGACGATGAGGGCGTATCGCCGCCGACACGTGTCGTCGGCTCTTGCAGACCCGCAGATCATGAGCAAGCTGAAGCTCACGGTCAACGACCACGGGGCGGCTGAGCCCCGCTTCAGCCGGTTGCGCGGAAGCTATTCAAAATATCGAATCCATGGCTGCTCAATTACGGCGGTGCCGCGTTTCGATCTTGTGGCAAATCGCGCTTAGGCCGCAGCGCCTCGAGGAAGCGGCGCGCAAAGAACATCGACTTCTAGTCCGACCTCGTAGACCAGAGGATGGCGTTCGTTAGGAGTCTCTGGTAGCGCGGATCCAGCCAGACTGACGCCTCGTGGCCGAGCGCCGAATAGAACACTCGTCCCGCGCCGAAAAATCGTTTCCAGGCGAGTGGCCAACCATAGAAACGTTGATGCACACCGGTCTTGCCGAGGTCCACCGACCTCTGGTCGAGTCGCAGGAGCACGCGTGATCCACGATAGTCGAAGTCGCTGATTTGGTAGATTTCGTCGTTCAATTGCAGCAACGAATTCCCGAGAAACGCCACCACTGGATCTGCAGCATCAGCGACCTCGATAGTCACACTCTGATGCCAGGGATGACCATTGAAGTAGCCGCCGATCAGATCGAGATAGTCTGGCCAAGCGTAGAATGTGTCCGTCGCTGAATGTACACCGAGGAAGCCACGGCCCGAGCGCACAAAGTTGAGAAGCGCTGTCTTTTGGACGCTGCTTATCGGAATTTCACCGCTTGAATAGAACATCACCGCGGCGTATCGCTCGAGGTTTCCGGTCGAGAATTCAGACACATCTTCCGTTGCGATGATCTCAAAGGCACCGGAGTTCCTTCCAAGCTGCGTCAGGATCGCCTCAGAAAGCGGTATGACGTCGTGCCGATAGCCGGCCGAGTATGTGAAATAGAGGACGCGTTCTGGCGGACGCTCTGCACGTGCGCCGAACGGTCGGATTGCCGCCGCGCTGCTAATGAGTGCGATGAACTCGCGTCGCGTCACAAGCCTCTCCCGACACATGACCGCCCGGAAAAGCTTAGCATATATCGGCGCGACGCCGGCCCCAGTGTGACGCCTTTCCGCCCTGTGTTCGCCGGTCGCTTATTTCATGGCCTCGGCTTCGATCACATCATCTCTTGCGATTTGACGCGATATCTCGTCACGTCCGGTTTTTGATGGGCGCGCGCCGAAGTTGTGGCGATAGGCGGGACATCGGCCTTGTATCGCCACATTCGGCAGCGATGATAAGGAATAATTCCCGGTTCGCACCAGCGTACATCCTGGCAGCAGAGCCGCGGAAATACGGGGAGGGAGTTCGACGCGATGGCAGCGCACGCTCCACACGCGCGGACAAGTTATCGGTGCCACATCGCGCGGCGCACGGATCGCGGCTGTTTTGCAATCGGGAACCTGATTGCCGGCAGGGACGCTGCCCACAGTCGACAGCTAGGACAGAAATTCACAGATGGGATGGGCGGCCGCTCCAGACTGGAGCAGGCCGGCGTCCAATATGGAAGTCACCAAACGGCGCTAATGCTGTAGCGAAACGGGTGTTCGAATGAGACGAAGATCGAAATTGTAGGCCCGCGGCACGGTCGACAGCGGCGGCAGGCGATCGGTTCTGAGGCCGGCAATGCTCGTGTTCTAGAAAAGCAAACCGGAGGATATGCCCATGAGGAACAAGGCGAGTTGTCTTGCACTACCTGCTGCTATTGCGTTCGCTGCGACGCTCACCGCATCGGCGGCAATAGCGCAGACGGTCGATACCGCGCGGATCGAAGGTGGTGGCCAGAACGACTGGCTGACCTATCACGGTTCGTACAAGTCTTATCACTACAGTCCCCTCGCCCAGATCAACGCCAGCAACGTCGCTAACCTCGGTGTCGCCTGGATCCATATTCCCGGACGCTCGACGCGCGGGCTGCAGTCGATGCCGCTCGTGGCCGATGGCGTGCTCTACTACACTGGCTCCTATAGCCGCACCTTTGCGCTGAACGGCGCCACCGGCGAGGTGATCTGGTCCTACTTCCCCGAACTGGACGAAGCGTTGGTCGCGCGGCAGACACACTCGCCGTACAATCGCGGCGCCGCAATCGGCGAGGGCAAGGTCTATGTCGGCACCATGGACGGCCGGCTCATCGCGCTCGACATGAAGACCGGAAAGGTCATGTGGGACACCAAGCTGGTCGATTCCCAGAAGCTGACCGTCGGTTTCACCGGTGCGCCGCTTTATGCCAAGGGCACGGTGGTGATCGGCTCGCAGGGCGGTGAATGGCCGGGCCGCGGCCCGATCTTCGGCGTTGATGCCGCCACCGGCAAGAAGAAATGGGAGTTCTTGACGGTTGCCGGCACCGACGAAGCCATGAAGACCTGGGGCAATGACTCCTGGCGCACCGGCGGAGGTGGCGGCTGGATGCCGGGCACCTACGATTCCGAGACCAACACGATCCTGTGGGGCACCGCCAACCCGGCGCCGCTCTACGACTGGTCGGGAGCCGATTACAAGACGCAGGGCGCGCGCCCGGGAGACAATCTCTATACCACCTCGGTGATCGCGCTTGATCTCGATACCGGCAAGCTGAAGTCCTATCATCAGGAGCTGCCGCACGACGCCTGGGACTTCGACAGCGCGGTCGGCGAGTTCCTGATGCTGGATCGCGACGGCCAGAAGTACGTGGTGCATCCCAACAAGAGCGGCTTCGTGTTCGTCTACGATCGCAGTCTCGCGCTGAAGAACGTCTGGCGGCTCGTTGAGAACATCAATTTCGTCAAGAATATCGATCCCAAGACCGGCGAGTTGATCGGCCGCCGGGACTTCACCGCCGGGAAAGTCGAGGCGCCCCCGCTGTGCCCGCACATCTCCGGTGGCATCAGCTGGAACGCCGGCTCCTACAATCCCAAGACGGGCCTCTACTACAAGCTCGGCCAGGAATGGTGCATGACGCTCGAGGTCACGAAGACGACTCCGATCGTTGCCCCCCAGGCCCAGCTCAACATCGGCGCAGACTTCAAAATCACGGCGCCGCCGAGCGGCGAGATTTATGGTCATCTCGACGCGCGCGATCCGATCACCGGTGCCAAGAAGTGGGAGATCCGCTTCCCCGAACCGCCGCTCGGAAGCGTATTGTCGACCGGAGGCAATCTGGTGTTCGTGCCTGACTCACGCGGCACGGTTCATGCCTACGACGCCGAATCGGGAACCGAGTTGTGGAATCACGGCGACGGCACCGGCCACCAGGGCGGCATCATCAGCTATGCCGTCAACGGCAAGCAGTACATCGCGGTCGTCGCCGGTTTCGGCGGCATGGCCTCGGATGACTACGCGCCAACCTTCGGCGGCGTCTACAAGAGCATGCCGCGCGACGACGGCGCGCTCGTCGTCTACAGTCTGAAATAGGTCATCGAGACCATCTCACGGGGAGCGCGCAGGCCGCGCTCCCCGTGCCTGTCGGAGGAGCCGACGCGGCTCAATCAAGCAGAACTGGACACCATGAAATTGCAGTTGGATGCGAAGCAATTGCTGCCGGCCGCGCTGGCGGCCTCCCTGATATGCCTCGTCCCGGCAACTGCGCAGAACACCGCCACTGCACCGAGCGACGCGAAGTTCGATCCCGCACAATTATTCGCAACCACTTGTGGCTGGTGCCACTCCGATGGAGGCCGCGTCGCGGGCAAGGGCCCGCAGCTGATGGATTCGCCTCGAGACGACGACTACCTGCGAAACCGCATCAAGAACGGCAAGAGCGGCGCCATGCCGGCGTTCGGTGCCAGTTTCACCGACGTACAAGTCGACGAAATCATCAAGTACATTCGCGCGTTGAAGCCACACCAGGGATGAAACGATCGCTCCGTATCCAGGAACAGGGCATGAAAGCAATTCTTCCTCTCATGGTGGCGGCCATCGTCGGTCTGAACGGCCCGGCACAGACGCGACCTCTCAATACGATACGTGAATTCGGTGCGATCGGACTATGTGCCCATCCCAATTCCCTGCCGTTCGCGAGCAAGGCAGGCAATCCGCCCGGCTTCCAGGTCGAATTGGGGCAGGCACTAGCCCGCGAGCTGGGGGTTGCGCTAAGGCTCGACTGGATCATCACCCAGTACCAGATGCGCAGCGCGGGCTGCGATATTGTCCTTGACGTCATTGCCGATCGCGAGGCGCAGGGCGAGACCCGCCTTGCGATCTCGAAACCCTATTATCGCACGGGCGTTGCGCTTGCCGTGGCTTCGGCGAGCAAGCTCACTTCGTTCAAGAGCCTTGACGCGAATACCAAGGTCGGAGTCCAGGTAGGCTCCATCGCGGCGATGGTCATCAGCCAGCGTCACGTGCCAACATCGACTTTCGGATTTGAAGTCGATAGCCTTGAAGCCCTGGCGAACCATGAGATAGACGCGGCCGCTGTCACACCGACCATGGCCGCCTACTTCAACCTGACTCACCCGGACAAGGGCCTGCGGATATTGGCGCTCGACGAGGGCGAGGCGGACCTCAACTGGAACGTCGCCATCGGCATGGTCCGCCCGGACAAGGAGCTGCGTGAGGCCGTTGACGCCGCGCTTGAAAAGCTGCGTGCCGACGGCACGGTCGACAAGATCTACCAGCGCTACGGTGTCGTGCTGCGACCGCCGAAATAGCTGCACTGGCGCGCGGGATTACGGCGCAATCGCTGATCGCCCAGGATGTCATATCGCAGGACGGCGTCAGCGGTGGGTTTGCCAGTAATCTAGCTATCCCGCGCAGCTAGCCCTTGCCCTTCACATCCGCATGCTCCAGCCGCGCCAGCAGGCTCGACGTATCCCACCTCTTGCCGCCGATCTTCTCGACCTCGGAGTAGAACTGGTCGACCAGCGCGGTCACCGGCAGGCTGGCGCCGTTGCGGCGGGCCTCGGTGATCGCGATGGAAAGGTCCTTGCGCATCCATTCGACTGCGAAGCCGAAATCGAACTTGCCCTCGTTCATGGTCTTGTAGCGGTTCTCCATCTGCCAGGACTGCGCGGCGCCCTTGGAGATGGTGTCGATCACGTCGGGGACGGAGAGGCCGGACTTCTTGGCAAAATGGATGCCCTCGGAGAGGCCCTGGACCAGGCCGGCGATGCAGATCTGGTTGACCATTTTTGTCAATTGGCCGGCGCCTGCGGGCCCGAGCCGCTTGCACATCCGGGCATAGGCGCCCGCAATGATGGGCTCGGCGCCGGCATAGGCGTCCTCGTCGCCGCCGCACATGACCGTCAGCACGCCGTTCTCCGCGCCGGCCTGGCCGCCCGAGACGGGGCCGTCGACGAATTTGAAGCCGGCCTTCTTGGCGGCCGCATCCAGCTCGCGCGCGACGTCGGCGGAAGCCGTGGTGTGGTCGACGAAGGTCGCGCCCTTCTTCATGCCGGCAAAGGCGCCATCGGGGCCGATCGTGACCGCGCGCAGATCATGGTCATTGCCGACGCAGCACATCACGAAATCCTGGCCCTCGGCGGCGGCCTTGGGCGTCGGTGCGGTCTTGCCGCCGAACTTCTCGGCCCATTGCTTCGACTTGGCCGCGGCGCGGTTATAGACGGTGACCTCATGGCCACCCTTTTTCACGAGGTGTCCTGCCATGGGGAAACCCATGACGCCGAGACCGAGAAATGCGACTTTGGCCATATCTGCTACCTTGTCTGTAACCCTGTTTATTTCCTTGGGGGCCGCGCCGGCGCCGGAGGTGGGCCGGCGGCTTCGGAGGGAGGTGCACCATACCCCCTGCGCAGGAGAGGGCAACGGCTTCGTTGGACGACGGGGAGGGGATTTGTGCTAGAGTGGCCCCTCAACGAGCTTCACAAAAAAGGGAGTGCTTCGCATGGGTATGAGCGTCGGCGTGCTCGACCATTTCAACATCCGGACCCGGGATCTGGCCGCGACCGTCAATTTCTATGAGAACATCATGGGCCTGGAAAAGGGCCCGCGGCCGAACTTCGCCTTCCCCGGCGCCTGGATGTACAGCGAGGGCAAGGCGGTGGTGCATATCGTCGATATTTCCAAGACCGACGAGCCGCAAAAGCCGGATTCCGGCGTGGTCCACCATGTCGCCTTTGTCAGCCGCGGCTTTGACGGCATGCAGGATCGACTGAAATCCAAGGGCATGCCGTTCGATGCGCGCCAGGTTCCCGGCGGCGACCTCTGGCAGATCTTCGTCAATGACCCCAATGGCGTCATGATCGAACTGAACTACGAGGCCGCCAAGGAGCAGAGCGTTTCGGCGCCGAAGGAAACCCGGGCCGACATCGGAGCAAAGCTGGCCTCCTGAGCCGGATCGCTCTATAGGACGTGTCTCGCTGGGTTGACTTGGAGCCGCATTGACGGACCACCTCTCCCCTTGTGGGAGAGGTCGGATCGCATCGATAGATGCGATCCGGGTGAGGGGTTTCTCTCCTCGTATCAAACTGCTTATTGCACTCGCGGATGCAACCCCTCATCCGGCGCTTCGCGCCACCTTCTCCCACAAGGGGAGAAGGGAACGGAGTCCGTGATGATGCCGATTCAACTAAAACTGATACCGCTATAGGAAGAGATACGTCTTGAGCGTCACGCAGCAACAGGTCCTGGATGTGCTTTCGAAGGTGAGGTCGCCGCGCGGCACAGCCTTGACGGAAGCTGGTGTGCTGTCGGCGATCACGGTCAATGACGGCAAGGTGTTCTTCTCGATCAATGTCGATGCCCACGAGGCGCGCGCCTGGGAAGACGTGCGCGCACAGACCGAGGCCGCGGTGCGCGCCATTCCCGGGGTGACCACGGCGATGATCGCGCTCACCGCCGAACGCAAGGCGGGCGGCGCACCGCCGCCTCCGCCGCGCCGGCCAGGCGGGGGCGTGCCGCCGGTCTCGGCGCATCGGCCACCGCCGCAAAGTCCCGGCGGCTCGCCGATGTCACGGCAGGCGGAAATTCCGGGCGTGGCTGCCGTGATTGCGGTCGCCTCCGGCAAGGGCGGGGTCGGCAAATCGACCACCGCGCTCAACCTCGCGCTCGGCCTGCTCGATCTCGGCTTGCGGGTCGGGCTGCTCGACGCCGACATCTACGGCCCGTCGGTGCCGCGGCTGACCGGCATTCACGAGAAGCCCGAGCTCAATGACGAGCGCAAGATGATCCCGATCGAACGCTTCGGGCTGTCGATCATGTCGATCGGATTCCTGGTCGAGGAAGACACGGCGATGATCTGGCGCGGGCCGATGGTGATGAGCGCGATCACCCAGATGCTGCGCGATGTCGTCTGGGGCACGCTCGACGTGCTCGTCGTCGACATGCCGCCGGGCACCGGGGACGCGCAACTCACGCTCGCGCAGAACGTGCCGCTGAAGGGCGCCATCATCATCTCGACGCCGCAGGATCTCTCGCTGATCGATGCGCGGCGGGGGCTCGCGATGTTCAAGAAGGTCAACGTGCCCGTGCTCGGCATTGTCGAGAACATGAGCTACTTCCAGTGCCCGCATTGCGGCACGCGCTCGGACATCTTCGGCCATGGCGGCGCGCGGCATGAGGCCGAGCGGCTCGGGGTACCCTTCCTCGGCGAAGTGCCGCTGCACATGGCGATTCGCGAGACATCGGATGCCGGCAATCCCGTCGTTGTGAGCGAGCCCAATGGGCCGCATGCGGCGATCTACCGCGCCATCGGCGCCAAGGTCCGCGAGCAGCTTTCCGGTGTGATTGCAGCCGCTTGAACGGGGCGCTTGCATCGAATCTTTCGATCGGCCATATGCGACTTTCGTTCAGTGCTGTCATGCCTTTGTCGCGTTTTCGCCCTCCCGCATCCGTGTTAAGCCGCGCCCCGAAAGCCTTCGATTTGGCGCGCGACCAGCGTCCCCCGGGGAGGGCTAACGAACATTGGGAAACGCCCCTAGAAGGAGATGCCTTGAGATGAAGCGTCGTGATTTTCTGAAAGTTTCTGCAACCGGCGCCGCAGCGGCGGCGGTCGCTTCGCCCGCGATCGCGCAGTCCGCGCCCGAGATCAAATGGCGCATGACGTCGAGCTTCCCGAAGTCGCTGGACACGATCTATGGCGCCTCCGAAGTGTTCGCGAAATACGTCGCCGACATGACCGACAACAAATTCCAGATCCAGGTCTTTGCCGCCGGTGAAATCGTCCCCGGCCTGCAGGCGCTGGACGCGACCTCGAACGGCACCGTCGAGATGAGCCACACGGTGTCGTACTACTATGTCGGCAAGGACCCGACCTTTGCGATCTATGCCTCGGTGCCGTTCGGCCTGAACGCGCGCCAGCAGAACTCGTGGTGGTACCAGGGCGGCGGCATGGAGCTCGGCAACGAGTTCTTCAAGAAGTTTTCCGTGATCGGCTTTCCCTGCGGCAACACCGGCACCCAGATGGGCGGCTGGTTCCGCAAGGAGATCAAGACCGTCGCCGATCTCTCCGGGTTGAAATTCCGCATCGGCGGCATCGCGGGCCAGGTGCTGCAGAAGGTCGGCGTGGTGCCGCAGCAGCTTGCCGGCGGCGACATCTATCCCGCGCTGGAAAAGGGCACGATCGACGCGGCCGAATGGGTCGGCCCCTACGACGACGAGAAGCTCGGCTTCCAGAAGGTCGCGAAGTACTACTATTACCCGGGCTTCTGGGAAGGCGGCCCGACCGTGCACGCCTTCTGCAATCTCGATAAGTGGGCCTCGCTGCCGAAGAGCTACCAGGCGATCGTCATAGCGGCGACCACCTATGCCAACACCTGGATGGCCGCGCGCTACGACCTGCAGAATCCCTCGGCGCTGAAGCGTCTGGTCGCCGGCGGCACGCAGCTCCGTCCCTTCACCAACGAGGTGCTGGAAGCCTGCCTCAAGGCCACCAACGAATTGTGGAGCGAAACCTCGGCCAAGAACCCCGACTTCAAGAAGTCGATCGACGCCATGCAGGCCTATCGGTCGGATGAGTATCTCTGGTGGCAGGTTGCCGAATACACCTTCGACAGCTTCATGATCCGCTCGCGCACCCGCGGATAATCTACGCCTCAAGCTTGCGCTCTAAGCCTTAAGTCGAAGCCCGGTCTCCCAGCGAGGCCGGGCTTTTTGCGTTGGCGGGGATGGAAATCAGGAACCGGGTGTTCCATGTTCATGGACAGGCCTCGTCACGAAGGCTGCAACAACACAATCCCGAGGGAAGAAACCATGAAACGCAGAGATTTTATCAAGGTCACCGGTTTGGGCGTGGCGGGCGCGGCTGCCGTCGCAGCGCCCGCGATTGCGCAATCGATGCCGGAGATCAAATGGCGCATGACCACGAGCTGGCCGAAGTCGCTCGACACGCTGCATGGCGGCGCCGAGATGATGGCGAAGGTCGCCGGCGAGGCGACCGACGGCAAATTCCAGATCCAGACCTTTGCGGCCGGCGAAATCGTGCCGGGCCTGCAGGTGCTCGACGCCGTGCAGAACGGCACCGTCGAGATGGGCCACACCGCGCCCTATTACTATTTCGGCAAGGACCCGACCTTCGCCTTCGGCTCGTCGATCCCGTTCGGCCCGGACATGCGCCTCAACCAGGCCTGGTACGTGCTGGGTGGCGGCCGGGAAATTCTCAACGAGTTCTGCAAGAGCTACAACGTGACTACGCTGCTCGCCGGCAACACCGGCTGTCAGATGGGCGGCTGGTTCCGCAAGGAGATCAACACCGTCGAAGACCTGCAGGGACTGAAATTCCGCATCGGCGGCTTCGCCGGGCGCGTGCTGCAGAAGCTCGGCTGCGTGCCGCAGCAACTCGCCGGCGGCGACATCTATCCCGCGCTGGAGAAGGGCACGATCGACGGTGCGGAATGGGTCGGCCCCTATGACGACGAGAAGCTCGGCTTCTACAAGGTCGCGCCGCACTACTACTATCCCGGCTGGTGGGAGGGCGGCACCATGCTGCTTGCGATGGTCAATCTCGAGAAATGGAATGCGCTGCCGAAATCCTATCAGTCCGTGCTCGAGCAGGCCGGTCACCTCGCCAACAACTGGATGATGGCCAAGTACGACTCCGTCAATCCGATGGCGCTGCGCAAGCTGCTCGCCGCCGGCACCAAGCTGCACGCCTTCTCGCCGCCGATCATGGAGGCGTCCTTCAAGGCGGCGAAGGAGCTGCACAATGAGGTCGCCGCGACCAACCCCAACTTCAAGAAGGCCTATGAATCGCTGACCAATTTCTCGAACAACGGCTATTCCTGGTTCCAGGTCGCCGAGGTCGGCTACGACAACTTCATGGCGCGGCACTCGCAGAGCTGATCGCGCACCAGTTGCGCCAAAAGGAAACCCCGGAGGCAACTCCGGGGTTTTGTTTTGGGCTTCGTATGCCCCGTCTACTGCTTCGGCTGTCCGAAATCGAGCGGCGGCAGCTCGATCTGCGGCACCTCGATCTTGACCTTGCTGAGGTCGACATCGACGGGTTTGTCGAGCAGGCCCGTCACCGTCCACGGGAAGGCGATCACGAGCAGCACCATGATGGCCTGCAGCCCGATCCAGGGCATGGCGCCCCAATAGATGTCGGAGCTCTTGACCTCCTTCGGCGCCACGCCGCGCAGATAGAACAGCGCAAATCCGAAGGGCGGATGCAGGAACGAGGTCTGCATGTTGACGCAGAGCATGACGCCGAACCAGATCAGCGCCGCGTCGGGGCCGACCACGGGCGCCAGGATCTTCTGCGCGATCGGCGCGATCATCGGCAGGATGATGAAGGCGATCTCGAAGAAGTCGAGGAAGAACGCCACGAAGAAGATGAAGAGGTTGATGAAGATCAAAAAGCCCCAGACGCCGCCGGGCAGCGAGGTCAGCAGATGCTCGAGCCATACGCCGCCGGAGACGCCGAGAAACACCACCGAGAAGCAGGTCGAGCCGATCAGGATGAAGGTGACCATGCAGGTAATGCGCATGGTGGTCTGATAGCCCTGCTTGATCAGGTCGCGCAGGTCGGGGATGCGGACCGCCTCGAGGCCAATCCATACGACCGCGAAATAGGTGATGGCGAACGCGATCTTGAAGACGAGGTTTTCGCTATAGAGCATTGCAACGATGGTTCCGATGCCTGCCGCGATCACGCCGACGATCAGGATCTTGTTGCCGGTCGTGCTGAAGTCCTTGTGGTGGATCGCCGCCAGCACGATGGCGCCGACCGCGCCCATGGCGCCGGCTTCGGTGGGCGTGGCGAGACCCATCATCATGGTGCCGAGCACGACGAAGATCAGCACCGCCGAGGGGATGATGCCCATCAGGCACTTCTTCCACAGCGCCCAGCCGGTCAGCGTGCGCGCTTCCTTCGGCACCGGCGGCACATGACTAGGCTTGATGAGGCCGAGCACGAAGGTGTAGCCCGCGAACAGCATGATCTGGAACACCGACGGGCCCCAGGCGCCGAGATACATGTCGCCGACCGACTTGCCGAGCTGGTCGGCGAGCACGATCAGCACGAGAGAGGGAGGGACAAGTTGCGTGATGGTGCCGGAGGCCGCCAGCACGCCGGTGATGTAGCGCATGTTGTAGCCGTAGCGGATCATCACCGGCATCGAGATCAGCGCCATGGCGATGACCTGCGCCGCCACCGTGCCGGTGATGGCGCCGAGGATGAAGCCGACGATGATGACGGAATAGCCGAGGCCGCCGCGGATCGGGCCGAACAATTGCCCCATCGAATCCAGCATGTCTTCGGCGAGGCCACATCGCTCCAGTACCGCGCCCATGAAGGTGAAGAAGGGGATCGCGAGCAGAAGCTCGTTGGACAGCACGCTGCCGAACACGCGGCCGGGAATCGCCTGCAGGAAGTTCAGGTCGAAGAACCCGAGATGGATCGAAAGAAAGCCGAAGGACAGGCCGACCGCGGCAAGCGTGAATGCCACGGGGTAGCCGATCAGCATCGCCAGAACCAGGCCGCCGAACATCAGTGGCGGCATCATCTCCAGCGTAATCATTGCGTCGGCCTCTCGTATTTCGCATCGATGGTGACATAGCCCTGGAGGGCCGCGATGCGCTTGATCACTTCCGAGACGCCTTGCAGGGCCAGCAGCACGAAGCCGGCCGGGATCACGAATTTGATCGGCCAGCGGATCAGGCCGCCGGCGTTGCCGGACATTTCGCCCACCGAATAGGCCTGCATGAAGAACGGCCAGGACAGGTAGGCGAGCAACAGACAGGCCGGAATCAGGAAGAACAGCGTGCCGATCATGTCGAGCCAGAGCTGGCCGCGCTCGGTGAGGAACAGATAGAAGATCTCGACGCGGACATGCTCGTTGCGCTTGAAGGTATAGGAGGCACCGAACATCACGAGGATGGCGAACATGTACCACTGCGCCTCGAGCCAGCCGTTGGAGGAGTAGCTGAAGGCGTAGCGGATCATCGCGTTGCCGGCGCTGACCAGGCAGGCGATCAGCACGAGCAGGTTGCAGACATAGCCGATCTTCTCGTTCAGTTCGTCGATGGCTGTACTGAGAGCCAACAATGGACGCATCATGTTCTCCGCGGCGCCGCTCCTCAGCGCGCCGATAACTTCACCCACACAAGCTTTTGCCGTCGCGCGAAGAACGCGCGCAGCCAAGGCTCATTTGCAAGAGCGATTGCACGGCTGATCCTCCCCGCCAATGCTTTTGCCGTCTTGGCTGCGCGAAATCGGCGCAGCGGCCCATCCGGCCGTGCAGGCATCAAAAGCAGGGCGCACCATTTCAGCGCGCTGGTGTCCCGTCAATCGGAAAATGGGCAAATTGACGCAAGTTCAAGCCGTTGCCAGGGCTTGGGCAGCGCTGACAGGCTGTCCAAATGGCGGGTTGATCGCTGTTGTCGGCTTCGCCTTGTCGGTTGCGGTAACGGCGCAAACTTTGCCACCTGCGCCGATTGTTCTTCCTCCGACGCCATGATCACGAAAATCGCCTGTTGTCTGCGGCGCGGGCAGGAGACACGCGATTTCAAGCTGCCCAGGTTGATCTAAATCAACGAAGCAATGACACAGCGCGCAACGTTGCTGCGGCAGGTTGCGGCTCTCTGGCGCAACCTGTTCCAAAATCGTCTGGAGCAGGGCTAGAGGAATACGCTTTTCGGCAACCGTGGAAGGACAGAAATCATGTCACGTCGAACGATCTTCTCGTTGACTGCGTCGGTCATCATCGGCATCGCGTGCGTTGCCACGATTTCAACCGATGCGTTCGCATATCGCGGCGGGCGCGCTGGTGTTGGCCGCGTCGGCGGCTATCACGGCGGCGCTTATCGCGGCGCCGCCTATCGCGGCGGTGTTTACCGTGGCGCAGCCGTACGCCGTGGAGTGGCGGTAGGCGTCGGCGCTGCTGCCGTCGGTGCCGCTGCCTACGGAGCTTACGGAAATTATTACGGGCAGGGCTACTACGGGCAGGGCTGCGGATACTATCCCAATCCACCTTGCCAGTAGAAACTGTCGGAGAGCCTGCTCTGGCCGGATGCTGATCAGGGGCGTGTACTCGTTGGTTGAGTCCGCGCCCCGTCAACGCCGGCGGGCATTAGCCCCCGGTCACGCTCATATGACGGCTCACGCTCGGGCGGTTGTGGCGGCGATCGATGATGAAATCGTGGCCCTTCGGCTTGAGCCCGATGGCGCGGTCGATCGCGGCAGAGAGCAGCTCGTCGCTTTGCGAGGCCCGCAACGGCCTCCGCAGATCCGAAGCATCCTCATGGCCGAGGCAGGTATGCAGCGTGCCGGTGCAGGTGATGCGCACACGGTTGCAGGACTCGCAGAAATTATGGGTCATCGGCGTGATGAAGCCGAGCTTGCCGCCGGTCTCGCTGACGCGGACATAGCGCGCCGGCCCGCCGGTGTCGTCGTCGAGGTCGGTTAGCGTGTAGTGCTTGGCGAGCCGCGCGCGCACCAGCGACAGCGGCACATACTGGTCGATGCGGCCGCTTCCGATCTCGCCCATCGGCATCACCTCGATCAACGTCAGCGCCATGCCGTTGCCATGCGCCCACTGCATCAGCGAGGGGATTTCCTCCTCGTTCATGTTCTTCAGCGCCACCGCGTTGATCTTGACGGCAAGCCCCGCCTTGCGCGCGGCTTCGACGCCGGCGAGCACCTTGTCGAGTTCGCCCCAGCGCGTGATGGCGCGGAACCTCGTGGGATCGAGCGTGTCGAGCGAGACGTTGATGCGGCGAATCCCGCAATCGGCGAGCTCGTGGGCGAAGCGCGCGAGCTGCGTGCCGTTGGTGGTCATGGTCAGCTCGCGCAGCGCGCCGCTTTGAACATGGCGTGACAGCGAGCGCACCAGCGACATCACATTGCGCCGGACCAGCGGCTCGCCGCCGGTCAGCCGCAGCTTCTTCACGCCCTTGGCGATGAAGGCCGAGCATAGCCGGTCCAATTCTTCCAGCGTGAGCAGGTCGGCCTTGGGCAGGAATGTCATGTCTTCCGACATGCAATAGAAGCAGCGCAGGTCGCAGCGGTCGGTGACCGACACCCTGAGATAGCTGATGGTCCGGCCGAACGGATCGGTCATCGGTCGGTACAGCGAGGGAAGGGGACTCGGTCCGTTCATTCAAAAAGCCTTGCGCAAAGCTTTGGGTAAAGCACCGCACGCCCAGTGCGGCGCTAGTGCGATGAATTTGAAGTTCCTATCAATCTCTCGGCGAGTCCGTCATAGGAACTTCAAATTCACCGCACTAGAAGCGAATTTCTTGCTAGTGCCCCGATTTCGAAGTTCGCATCCGGGGGGCCTCACATGCCTGCGAACTTCGAAATCGGAGCACTAGCGCATAATCTAAGCATGATGGGACCGCGCCACAATGCGCAAGGTTCGGCAAGAGCGGGCGTTTCGGGAAATTGGTGCGCTGCGAACGATCAGCGGCTGGGTGCAGCGTTGGGATCAGGGAACGGCGAGCCGCCTGCCGCAGCCGGCTTTGACGTGGTGACGCGTTTCGGCTTGATGCCCTTGTGCTTGGGCGGCGGGCCGGCTGGCTGCAGTTCCGCGAATACCGGATTGGGGTCGGTGACGGTCGTGGCGGGCGCGGAGAAGTCGCCGGGATTATGGATCACCTGCACCGCCACGGTCGCCGGCTGGAACTTGTTCAGCGTGTACATCACCGAGAAGCCGGTATCGGGCGCGTTGACGGTGACCGAGCAGGGCGTCTTGCAGCCGGGTCCGAGCGAGGTCTTGGCGTCGGCGCCGGGCGGATTGGATTCGAGCTGGACCTGGATCGCGGGCGGCGTGGATTTGAAATAGTCGCTGACCGAGAACGACGAACAGCCGCCGAGGCTTGCTGCCGCCACTGCAATCGCGATCACACGACGCATGCTCGATCCGTCACTCACCCCTGCGGCCAACGGCCACATTGCCCGGATCAAACATTAGGAGCCTGCGGAACCCCACGCAACCATGTCAAAGCTTATAGTTAATTGATGGTTAACGCCATTTGGCTGCAATAAATCTCTATATTTCAATATCTTATAGCGCATTTCAGCGCGAATTCAATTCGCCCACCGCACCCGGCAGATCGCGCATGTGATGGATCAACCGGTCCGGCTTGAGCTCGGCAATCGGCACATCGGTATAGCCGAAGCTGACGCCGATCACGGGAACCCCGGCGCGCCGCGCGACGCCGATATCGGTGCCGGCATCGCCGACCATGATCGTCGACACCATCGCGCCGCCGGCGCGCGCCACGGTCTGCTGCAGGATCGCCGGATCAGGCTTCGAGACGCCAAACGTGTCGGCGCCGCAGATCGCGGCAAAACGAGAACTCAATTCAAGCTGGTCGAGCAGCCGCTTCGACAGCCATTCCAGCTTGTTGGTGCAGACCGCAAGCAGAAAGCCTCGCGCGCTGAGATCGTCGAGCGCGCTCTCGAGCCCCTCGAAGGGGCGCGAGGCATCCGCAATGTGCTCGGCGTAATAATCGATGAAGTCCGCGGTCATGCGGTCGATGTCCTTGACCGTCATGGCGCGGCCTTCCGCCTCGAGCCCACGCTCGATCAGCCTGCGCGCGCCGGCGCCGATCAGGTTGCGCGCGGAGGCGAGCGGTACCGGCGGCAGCCCTTCGCGGTCGAGCACGAAATTGAGCGCGCTGATCAGATCGGGCGCGGTATCGACGAGCGTGCCGTCAAGATCGAAGACGATTGTCGGGTTTTTTGACATGACGCAGCGCTATCGATCTCCGTGACATCGTGCAAGCTGGATGTGCTAGAAGCCCGCCAAATTCGAGATCACGGGGGAGAAGCAATGCGCGAATTCAAGGGAAAAACGGCCTTCATCACCGGCGGCGCGTCCGGCATCGGCCTTGCGTTGGCGAAGGCCTTTGCAGAAGCGGGCATGAACGTGATGCTCGCCGATGTCGAACAGAGCGCGCTGGATCAGGCGCAAAAAGACCTGAATCAATATGGCAACCACG
The DNA here is from genome assembly GCA_035568535.1 of Bradyrhizobium sp. Taxonomy (GTDB): domain Bacteria; phylum Pseudomonadota; class Alphaproteobacteria; order Rhizobiales; family Xanthobacteraceae; genus Bradyrhizobium. The sequence goes on along the minus strand of DATMNV010000083.1, from coordinate 16,668 downwards.
TCCGGGGCGTCGCCTGCGATGTGGCCGACCCCGACAGTGTGGAGCGCGCCGCGCAGGCGACGTTCTCAACCTTCGGCAAGGTCCATATCCTCTGCAACAATGCCGGCGTCGCCGCCGGCGGCGGCATCGACCAGATCTCGGTCGACAACTGGCGTTGGGTGGTCGATGTCAACCTGATGGGCGTCCTCCACGGCATCCGCTCCTTCCTGCCGCATATCCGCGCTCACGGCGAAGGCGGCCACATCGTCAACACCGCATCGATGGCCGGTGTGATCAGCGGCATGGGATTGAGCCCGTACACGGCGACCAAATACGCCGTCGTCGCGATGTCGGAGGGACTAAGGCCCCAGCTTCAGCCGCTCGGCATCGGTGTCAGCGTGCTGTGTCCGCATTTCGTGCGCACCAAGATCGGCGAGAGCGGGCGCAATCGGCCCGACCGCTACGGGCAATCGCTGCCGCTTGATCCCAACAGTCAGGCCGCCGCCGTGGTCGCGGAGATCGCCAGACAGATCGCGGCCGGCCTCGACCCCGCCGACGTGGCTGCGCGCGTCGTCAATGCGATCCGCGCCGACGAGCTCTACGTCTTCACCCATCCGAATATGCGCGAGATCGTGGAGGGGCGGTTCGCCGCCATCGAGGCCGCCATGGACCGGGTGACCGCGAGTTAATCAAAAAGGCCCGGGATCAGGCCATTTCGCGGCTGTTCCCCGCCCAAAAACGAGGCTAAAGCGCGACGGCGGGGCCATCGCGTTTTAGCTTTTTTGGTTTTGCGCATGATCTTTTCGGAAAACCGGTTCCCACTTTTCCGGATCATGCGCTAGAACCCCCCGCGAAACCGTTCCCGGGGGCAGTTTTTCGCGTGGACATGGAAGCATTGAAGCGGCAGGCGGCGGCGCGCGCGCTCGAAGAGGTGCGCGACGGCATGAGGCTGGGGCTGGGCACCGGCTCGACCGCAAAACATTTCGTCGATCTGCTCGGCGAAAAGGTCCGCGCCGGGCTCAAGGTCGTGGGCGTGCCGACCTCGGAGACGACCCGCGCCCAGGCCGAGCAATGCGGCATCGCGCTGACCACGCTCGACGACATCGACCGGCTCGATCTGACCGTCGACGGCGCCGACGAGATCGATCATGCGCTTGACCTGATCAAGGGCGGCGGCGGTGCGCTGCTGCGGGAAAAGATCGTGGCGGCGGCCTCGGATCGCATGATTGTGATTGCGGACGACAGCAAATGGGTCAAGGTGCTCGGCCGCTTTCCGCTGCCGGTCGAGGTGATTCCGTTCGGGCTGGCGGCGACCCGGCGCGCCATGGCAAAAGCCTTCGCGCAATGCGGCGTTTCCGGCGAAATGGTGCTGCGGAAGGGCCGGGACGGCCACGTTTTTGTCACCGATGGCGGCCACTGGATTGTCGATGCCCACCTCGGGCGCATAGGGGATGCCCCGCGTCTGGCGGGGCATCTCGGCGCCATCCCTGGGGTCGTCGAGCACGGGCTGTTCACGGATATGGCTGACATGGTGGTTCTGGCGGGCGGGCAAGGAATTCGCGTTGTTGCGCGGCGCTAGAGCCGCAAATCCCAAGGAGAAGCAGAATGAAGAGCGTTTTTAGGATTTTGCCGGCTGCGGGTCTCGCCGTGGGAGTGGCCCTGGGGCTGGCCTTCGCCAGCCAACCCGCTGCTGCGCAGCAAGCCGCGGCGCCGACAGCGACGCTGAAGCAGGGCACGCCCGCCTGCATGGCGGCGGCCCGTGATATCCTGACCATGAAGAATGCGGCGGCGATGTACGCCAACGCGGTGCCCAACATCGTCCAGCAAACCAAGGACCAGCTGCTCAGCACCAACCTGAACTATCAGAAGGATCTCAATGAGGTCGCCGTCATTGTCGCCCAGACGCTGGCCGGCAAGGAGAAGGAGATCGGCGAGGGCATGGCGCAGATCTATTGCAATGAGTTCACCGAAAGGGAGCTGGTGGACCTCGTCGCCTTCTACAAGTCGCCGCTCGGCCAGAAGCTGCTCGCGAGCGAACCCCGCGCAATTCAGTTCAGCATGTCCTATATGAACGGCTGGGCCCAGAACTTCGCCGAGATCGTCAACGGCCAGTTCCGCGCCGAAATGCGCAAGCGGGGCAAGCAGATCTAGATCTCAAGAGAAGGTCGAGGTTAAGAAATGGCTGCGTTCGACGTCGACCTGTTTGTCATCGGAGGAGGTTCGGGCGGGGTACGCGCCGCCCGGATCGCGGCCGGTCATGGCGCGGCCGTCATGATCGCCGAGGAATACCGCATGGGCGGCACCTGCGTGATCCGCGGCTGCGTGCCGAAAAAGCTGTTCGTGATGGGCTCGCATGTCCATCAGGAGATCGAGGACGCCGCCGGCTTCGGCTGGACCATTCCGACGCCGACCTTCGACTGGCCGACACTGATCAAAAACAAGGACAAGGAAATCGCGCGGCTCGAGGCGGCCTACACCACCAATGTCGAGAAATCCGGCGCGCAAATCGTCAAGACCCGCGCGGTGATCGAGGATCCCCACACGCTTCGGCTCGCGGACGGCAAGACGGTGAAAGCCCGCTATATCCTGATCGCCGCCGGCGGCGCCCCCAACCACGGCGCTGACATCCCCGGCATCGAGCACGTCATCTCCTCCAACGAGGCGTTCCATCTCAAGGCGCTGCCGAAGCGCATCGTGATCCAGGGCGGCGGCTATATCGCGCTGGAATTTGCCGGCATCTTTGCGGGCTTCGGCTCCGACGTGACCGTGATCTATCGCGGCGACAACGTCCTGCGCGGCTTCGACGAGGACGTCCGCATGCATGTGCGCGCCGAGATGGAGAAGCAGGGCATTACCATTCTGACCGGCTGCAGCGTCACCAAGATCGACAAGCACGGCAACGACTACACCTCGCATCTGTCCAACGGATCGAGCCTCGCCTCCGACCAGGTGATGTTTGCGATCGGCCGGCATCCGAACGTGGCGAATCTCGGCCTCGATAAGGCCGGCGTTGCCATCAATCCGCATAATGGCGGCATCGCGGTCGATGCCTGGTCGAAGACCTCGGTGCCGAACATCTACGCCATCGGCGACGTCACCCATCGCGTCAACCTGACGCCGGTGGCAATCCGCGAGGGCCATGCCTTTGCCGACACCGTGTTCGGCAAGCGACCCGTGCAGGTCGATCATGCCACCATCCCCACCGCCGTGTTCTCGCAGCCCGAGGTCGGCACCGTGGGCCTGACGGAAACCGAGGCGCGCGCGCGAGTGAGCCATGTCGACGTCTACAAGACCACGTTTCGGCCGATCAAGGCGACCATGTCCGGCCGCGACACCCGCGTGCTGATGAAGCTCGTGGTCGACGGTCTCACCGACCGCGTGCTCGGCTGTCATATCGTCGGCGACAGCGCCGCCGAGATCATCCAGGCGGTTGCGATCGCGGTGAAGATGAAGGCGACCAAGGCGGATTTCGACGCCACGATCGCACTGCATCCGACCGCGGCCGAAGAGCTCGTCACCATGCGCACGCCGACCGCGCGCCACGTGCGCGAGGCCGCCGCGGAGTAGCGTCCGCTTCGTTCAATCAAACCTTGCCTGCCGCCGGCCGCCTCAGTTCGGCATGCACGCGCCCCGTCGCCACCGCATGACGAGGGGCTCGCTAGGCGAACTGGCCGGCGGGCTTTCCGCGCTTCACCATTTCGCGGCAATAGCCATAGAGCGCGTCATAGACGATCCACTCGGCGGCATTGAGCGCGTGATCGTCCTTGTAGCCGAGATGCCGGAACCCTTCGGCGACGGCCTGAAGGCCCGGCCCCTCGGCCTGGCGATAGAGCGTATTGTCGGTATCGGCGCCGTTGACGATCCGGCCGAGCAGCACGAGCGCGGGATCGTCGGTCAGCTTGTACTTCTTCAGGATGGCCTCGAACGAGCATTCCTTGCCGTGATGGCCGAGCTCGACGTCCTTGACGTCGTAGGGAATGGCATCGAGCCGCTTCGCCTCTGCCGTCACCTTGTCGGCCGGCACAAAGACGAACTCCGCATCCTTGTCGACGTATTTCTTGATGAGCCACGGGCAGGCGACACGATCGACCTTCACATGTTCCCGGGTAATCCACTTCATCTGATCCTCCTTGTTGTTCAGTCATCTGCCAGAACGAGAGCGCCACCGTGCTTCGGCGAGATCACGTACAGCCGGTCGGGAACGACGATCGCCGTCGTGTGCGCGCCGGCGCCGGTCATGGTGCGCGTGATGGCGCCGGTTTGCGGATCGATGGTTTCAACCAGTCCGGGATCGCCAATCGCCACATGGACGAGACCGGTCGCCGGATTGAAGAAGGTCACATCGGGCACACCTGCAATCGGCCAGACATTGCTGACCTTGCCGGAGGTGCTATCGAGTTCAACCAGTGCGCCGTCGTCGCAGGCGGCGTAGAGCCGGCGGCGCGAATGGTCGATGTCAAGACCATGGGCGCCTCCGGACGGAAGCTTCCAGCGGGTGATATCGCCGAGATCGGGCAGGCGTGCCACCAGCACCATCGATGGCTCGCGGATGCACAGATATAGCCGCTCGGCAGCCTCGTCGGTGACGCACCAGCGCGGCCGGCCCGGCAGATCCATCACGCTCTCGCCGCCGTCCTTCAAACCATAGACATGCAATGTGGGTGTCGTGCCGTCATCGCCGATGCAGGCGGCAATCCCGAGCCGGCTGCGTTTGACGATGGCGGCACCGTTCGGCCGCGGCCCGGACTTGAACACGGCCCTGGTCTTGAAGGTCGCTCCGTCGAACCAGGTGACGCTGGCCGTGCCGCGGTTGGTGGCGAGGATGTCCCCGTCGTCGGCCACGGCGCCGGCCACGCCCGGAAAACCCGGCAATGTCGCGATGTGCTTTTGCCCATCGTGATCGATCACCTCGATGCAGTCGCGCGCGGTGTGCGCGATGAACACGCGCCGTGTTCCGGGATCGAACGCGGCGTGGTCGAACTCGCTGTCCGCGCCGCCGGGGATTTCGATGACACCAACGGTCTTCAGCGGCATGGCGCTAGCTCTCCCGGCTATATTGCTCGTAGAGCCTGGCGGCGTTGTCCCATTTGATGGCTTCCATGTAGATGTCGACATATTTCGCGGCGGCCGCGCCATAGTCCATGTGATAGGCGTGTTCATACATATCGAGCACCAGCACCGGACGGCCGCCGGCGAGCGTTGTCGTATGATCGGCCGCCCATTGGTTGACCAGCCGCTTGTCGCGCGGCGAGTAGGCCAGGATCACCCAGCCCGAGCCGCCGCCTTCCGCCTTGCCCATCGCCGAAAACTCGGCGCGCCACCGCTCCATGCTGCTGAAATCCCGCGCGATGGCGTCGGCGAGGGCTCCGTTCGGCTTCGAAGCGCCACCGAGCCCGTCAAAATAGATCTCATGCAGGATCATCGAATTGGAGGCGACCAGTTCTTCGCGCTTCAACCCGTTGATGACAAAGTTCGGCGCCTTGGTGAAATCGAGCTCGGCCAATTGCGTGCCGATCGCGTTGAGCCGCTTCACGGCGCCGACATAATTGTTCTCGTAATGGCTGACGAGCACCTTTTCCGAGATGCCGGTGATGGATTTCGGATCGAACGACATCGGCTTGGCCTGGTAAGGCATCGCTTTGGCTCCCGTCTGTTGATTGGCTTGGGCGAGTGCCGGCGTTCCCGCCAGCACCGTGGTCGAGGCGGCGACGGCGCCCACACCCCTGATGAAGTCTCGGCGTTCGCTGTTCACTGTCATTGAAGTCTCCTTGTTGTTAGTCGCCCCCGGTTTCGTCTTCGCGCCAGCGTCAAGCGCGGCGCGCAATCTCTATTCTTCTTTCAATCCAACGATCGTCTTCGCGCCATCGATATTCTCCACGGTGATTTCTACCTGATCGCCGTCGCGCACCGCATCGAACACAAGGCCGTCCTGGACCTTGAAGTCGGCGCTCGCGTCCTTGGCGAGGCGCAAGGTGATGCGGTCGTTGCGCTCGTCGATGCCGGTGACCACGCCTCGCAGCGTCTCCTGCGGCCGCGGCCGCTCGGTCAGCGCGGGAATGAGATCGTCGATGTGGTGCACGATGGCATCGCGCGCGGCGTCGTAGTTTCTTGTCGCGAGCGGCACGTCGGACCAGTAGCTCACCTCGGCCACGCCGCGCTTGTCGTCAGGCACGGCGTCGAAGGCGATCACCTTGAGCGCGCCGGCCGCCTCGCTCGGCGTCAGGGGTTGCGGCACGTCATTGAGCGGCCCGAGGCCGTCCAGATTAAGGTTGTCCCTGAGCCTGGTCGGGATCGAGCTGTTCACCTCGATGCCCCGCGAGATCGCGGTGTAGGGAAGGCCGCGCTCCCTGGCGATCTGGTTGAAATGCGCCGCCGCCATCTGGCTGTTCACGGAGCCGTGCAAGCACACAAACATGATCGTCTTGCTGTCGGGCGCGACCGCGTCAGCCGCTGGCGCGGCAACGGTGAGCTGGCCCAGACCGAGCATGACCAGGGCGAGCAATCGACCGGCCGTCGTGATGAAGGAATTGACTAGTCTCGAACCGTCCATGCGCAATCCTCTCGAAAAATCGAGCGTTGCGCAGAGCTTGGACGGGAGCCGTCTGAAGGGGAGTCTGCTTGTCCCCGTGTGACTTTCTAGTTCGAGCGCGATGCCAACGCAAGTGACACCATTGTGTAGGTGCCTTGATTGTGTTCGCGTATCCCGCCTCGGCGGCTTCAGAACATCAATGTCGCGCCCGAGACGAACAGCAGCGCCAGCACGATTTTCCGGAACGTCGTTTCGTCAATTTTTCCAAACATCTTCAGGCCGAGCCAGGTTCCGATGACGACGCACGGCAAGCCCATCACAAAGAGTTTAGCCGTCTCCGCGGTGACGGTTCCTTTCGCGCCGAGCCAGATCGCGCTCATCAGGAAAACCGCGACCGCCACCGGCTGGAAAATCGTGCGCTGCATCTCTTTCGGCCAGCCGCGGAAGGTGCACCAGATGGTAACGAGAATGCCGGCAAGGCCGGTGAGCCCGCCCAGCACGCCATTGAGGAATCCTGCCGCGGCGTCCGCAACACTGCCTCCAGCGGAGACCGGCTTCAGCGCCGGGCGAAAAAATGCATAAAGACTGTAGGCGATCAGCACGATGCCGACCGCGATGCGCAGGCTGCGCGGATCGGACCATGTCAGCAGCGTGACACCGAGGGGAACGCCGAGCACGGCACCGGCGAGGAAGGGCCATAGTTTCCGCCAATCGAGCGCCTTGCGCAATTTCCAGACGGAATAACCCTGGATGAGAAGGCCGAACGCGACGATCAGCGTCGCAGTCTGCAGCGGCGTGAGAATGTACAGCCAGAGCGACGCGGCGACGAGGCCGAAGGCAAATCCCGAGAGGCCCGCGACAAAGGCGCCGGCAAAGGTCGCAAACAGAAACAGGGAAAGTTCGTAGGTGATCCCATCCATGGCTCGCTCCGCAGAAAAGCGAGCAGCGCTTGCATGGGGTCACCATTTTACGGGGAGGCTGCGACATCCCCGGCGGCGACGATGATAGCCGGAATGCCGCCGTGATCCTAGAGGCGGCGCCTCAAGGGCGACGAACAACTCACTCCGCCTGCAGCCATTCCGCCGCACCGCGCCACAGCGTGTCGCGGTGGTCGGGGCGGAAGAATCCGAAATGCCCGAGCCTGCTCGCGCCGACATCGGCGGGCGTCACCGTGATGATCTCTGGCCTGGTCGCGATATAGCCCTTGCAGAGCAACTCGACCGCCGGACGCGTCGCCCAGGGATCATCCGAGAGGCACAGCGCGCGCAACGGGCCCTTGTACTTGGCAAAGTTGGCGAGGCCGAGCGATCTGTCGTCAAACAGATAATGCGGGCTGTTCACCCAGCCTGTCCATTGCAGGAACACGCCCTTCGGCAGGTCCTCGCCAAGCCCGCTCCAGCCCGGCGCATAGCCGAGCGCGCGGGTGAGGGGAGTGCCGACAAAGTTGAGCATGACATAGACGCGATAACGCTCTGGCGATGCCATCAGCTTCCAGTAGCCGGCTTGCGCCCCGACGAACAGCGCGCGCGAGACCTCGCTGTTGTTGGGCAGCAGCCCGAGCGCCTGGCCGCCGAAGGAATGCCCGACATAGCCGAGCGGCAGGTCGTGGTAGCGCTCGCGCATCCAGCGCACCGCCGAGGTCGTATCGAGCGCCGCCCAGTCCGCCATGGTCGCCTTGAAGCCCTTCAGCGACTTCTTGCGGTTATAGCCTTCCAGCGCAAACTGCCTGGAGCCGCCGATGCCGCGGTAGTCGTAGGTGAGAACCGCGCAGCCGCGCCGCGCCAGATAGCCGGCAAAGCCGCGATAGATCTTGCGCGGCACTGCGGTCGCCGAATTGATCAGCACGGCGTGCCGCTTGGCGCCGCGGGGTAGGAACAGGGTCGCGGCCAGCGGATAGCCGTCGGCGGCGGGAATCGTGATGTCATCGGTGAAAACGTCGTCCAGCGCAGCTTCTGTCACGGCGCTTTCCCCTCGGTTTTGTGTTTTGCTTTAACAAAAGCGAATTTGGCTTTTGCCGCAAGGGCTTGTCTTGATGGGCTAAATGCAGGTAGCAGTTGCAGGAGAGCCACTGTATAACGCGACCCTTCAGAGACCATCGATAAGTAGCGGTTTTTGCTCAGGAGTTAACCTAATGTCCGAGCGGTGGACACCCGACGGCTGGCGCGCCAGGCCGGTGCTGCAAATGCCCGACTTCCCCGACGCCAAGGCGCTGGCCGACGTCGAGGCGCAGCTTGCCACTTTTCCGCCGCTGGTGTTCGCGGGCGAGGCGCGCAACCTGAAGAAGGCGCTGGCGCGGGTCGCTGCGGGCGAGGCCTTCCTGCTGCAGGGCGGCGATTGCGCCGAAAGCTTTGCCGAACACGGCGCCAACAATATCCGCGACTTCTTCCGCGTGCTGCTGCAGATGGCGGTCGTCCTGACCTATGCCGGCGCGCTGCCCGTGGTGAAGGTCGGCCGCATCGCCGGACAATTCGCCAAGCCGCGCTCCTCGCCGACGGAGAAGGTTGGTGGCGTCGAGCTGCCGAGCTATCGCGGCGACATCATCAACGACATCGCGTTTACCAGGCAAGCGCGCACGCCGGATCCCCAGCGTCAGCTGATGGCCTACCGGCAGTCGGCCGCGACCTTGAACCTGCTGCGCGCGTTCGCGACCGGCGGCTACGCCAATCTCGGCAGCGTGCATCAATGGATGCTGGGCTTCCTGAAGGATTCCCCGCAGTCCCGCCGCTACAAGGAACTCGCCGACCGCATTTCGGACGCGCTCAATTTCATGCGCGCCTGCGGCCTTGATCTGGAAGCCCATCCCGAGCTGCGCTCGACCGATTTCTACACCAGCCACGAGGCGCTGTTGCTCGGCTATGAGCAGGCGATGACCCGGGTCGATTCCACGACCGGCGACTGGTACGCGACCTCGGGCCACATGATCTGGATCGGCGACCGTACGCGTCAGCTCGATCACGGCCATGTCGAATATTTCCGCGGCATCAAGAATCCGATTGGCCTGAAATGCGGCCCCTCGCTGAAGGGCGACGAATTGTTGAAGCTGATCGACGTGCTCAATCCCGACAACGAGCCCGGGCGGCTGACACTGATCAACCGTTTTGGCGCCGACAAGGTCGCCGACAGCCTGCCGGGCCTGATCCGCGCGGTGAAACGCGAGGGCCGCGTCGTGGTGTGGTCGTGCGACCCCATGCACGGCAACACCATCACCTCGACATCCGGCTACAAGACGCGGCCGTTCGACCGCATCCTGTCGGAGGTGAAGAGCTTCTTTGCCATCCACAGCGCGGAAGGCACGCATCCCGGCGGCGTTCATCTGGAAATGACCGGCCAGGACGTCACCGAATGCATCGGCGGTGCACGCGCGATCACGGATGAGGATTTGAACGACCGTTATCACACCGTCTGCGATCCGCGCCTGAACGCGGAGCAGTCGATCGACATGGCGTTTTTGATTGCGGAATTGCTCAAGCAGGAGCGGGGCGGCAAGGTGAAGGCCGTGCCGGCGGCGGCGGGTTTCTAAAATTGCTGAGAATTTGGCGGGCCACGATCAACTCTCGTAACGGCATGATCTTCGCGGTTCGCTCCGAGCAGGCGATCCGCGAGGAGGTGATCGCGCTTTTCCTCGCGGTGCCCGCAGCCTGGCTGGTCGGCGCCACCGTGATGCGCCGGGTCGAGCTGGTCTGCGCCGTAGCGCTGGTCCTGGTCGTCGAGCTGCTCAATACTGCCATTGAAAAGCTCGCCGACCGCCTGACGCTCGCCCATGATCCGCAGATCGGGCGGGTCAAGGACATGGGATCGGCCGCGGTCGGCGTGGCGCTGTTGATGGGGGCGACGTTCTGGCTGTTTGCCCTCGCCGAGCGCATAGGAGCGATCTGAAGCTGGCGATTGCAGTCCGGCGCGCCAGCGGGCATTATTGTTATACCCAATATGAGCATATGTGATGAGCGAACGAACGGCAGAGTTCAAGGTCACGTTGGCCCAGTTGAACCCGACTGTCGGCGATGTGGAGGGCAATGTCGCCAGGGCCCGGGCCGCGCGCGCCCGCGCTCACGCCGACGGCGCCGATCTCGTGGTGCTGCCCGAGCTGTTTTTGACCGGCTATCCGCCGGAGGATCTGGTGCTGAAGCCGGCCTTCCAGGCGGCCTGCCGTTCGGCCACCGAGGCGCTCGCGCGCGAAACCGCCGATGGCGGCCCGGCGATGCTGATCGGCACACCCTGGGTCGATGACGGCAAGCTCTACAATGCCTGCGCGCTGCTCGACGGCGGCCGCATCGCGGCGATCCGCTACAAGGTCAATTTGCCGAATTACGGCGTGTTCGACGAGAAGCGCCTGTTCGCGCGTGGGCCGGCGCCGGGGCCGATGAACATCAGGGGCATCCGCGTCGGTGTGCCCGTGTGCGAGGACATCTGGCTGGAAGAGTCATCGGAATACGAGAACGTCGTCGAGTGTCTGGCCGAGACCGGCGCCGAGATCATCGTGGTGCCGAACGGCTCGCCCTATGCGCGCGACAAGAACGACGTGCGGCTCTCGATCGCGGTCGCGCGTGTCACCGAAAGCGGGCTGCCGCTGATCTATCTCAACCAGGTCGCCGGTCAGGACGAGCTGGTGTTCGACGGCGCCTCGTTTGCGCTGAACGCGGATCTTTCGGTCGCGGCCCAGTTGCCGGCCTTTGTCGAGAGCATCACCACGCTGCGCTGGAAAAAGGGCGAGGACGGCGGCTGGCGCTGCTCGGGTCCGATTGTGCCGCTGCTCGAGGGCGACAAGGCCGATTACGCGGCATGCGTGCTCGGCTTGCGCGACTATGTCCGCAAGAACGGTTTTCCCGGCGTGCTGCTCGGCATTTCCGGCGGCATCGATTCCGCATTGTGTGCGGCGATTGCGGTCGATGCGCTCGGCAAGGAACATGTGCGCGGCGTCATGCTGCCGTTCCGCTTCACCGCGCAGGTCTCGCTCGACGATGCGGCAAAACTCGCGAAGAATCTGGACATCCGCTACGAAGTGCTGCCGATCGCGGATGCCGTGAACGGCTTTGAGAAGATTCTTTCCGGTCCATTCGCCGGCCTGCCGCGCGACATCACCGAAGAAAATCTGCAGGCGCGGGCCCGCGGCACGCTGTTGATGGCGATTTCCAACAAGACCGGCGCGATGGTGGTGACCACCGGCAACAAGTCGGAAATGTCGGTCGGCTACGCCACGCTTTACGGTGATATGAACGGCGGCTTCAACCCGATCAAGGACATCTACAAGACCGAGGTTTTCCGGCTTTCGACCTTGCGCAATTCCTGGAAGCCGGAAGGCGCGCTCGGCCCCTCCGGCGAAGTCATTCCGGTCAACATCATCACGCGTCCGCCGACCGCGGAGCTGCGCGAGAACCAGACCGACCAGGATTCGCTGCCGCCTTACGAAGTGCTCGATGCGATCCTGGAGCGCCTCGTCGAGCGGGAGGAGCCGCTCGCCTCCATCGTCGCCGCCGGTTTTGACCGCGACGTGGTGGCCCGCGTCGACCGCCTGCTCAATATCGCCGAATACAAGCGGCGTCAGGCGGCACCCGGCGTGAAGGTGACGACGCGCAATTTCGGGCGTGACCGCCGCTATCCCATCACCAACCGTTTCCGCGATTCCGGCAAGCCGTTGCCCGAGCCGGACGAGACGCTGATCTCGCGTGCCGCACGTGCGTCCGCGGAGGCCTTCGAGGGTTAGGGAGATGAGTCTTGGTTGAATCGATTTATCCGCGTGCTCCCTTCACCTCTCCCCGTCGGGGAGAGGTCGGATTGCGAAGCAATCCGGGTGAGGGGGCGCTGCTCCATCGAGAGACCTAAACCCCTCACCCGATTTGCTGCGCAAATCGACCTCTCCCTATGGGAGAGGTGAACCTCCGATGCCATTCCGGCTCAACCTATCTCATTACGCTTCAGGGTGACGTCAGCGCGGTACCGAGGGTCCCTGCTTCTCCTGCAGGAATTTCGGGCCCACCGTGCGGATCGGCTTGTCCTCGGACGAGGAGGCGTTCGCGTCAGTGGGCGGGGCGGAGGCGTCGGGAGTGCCGGCTTGCACGGGCGCGGTAGCGCCCTTCTTGCCGGAGGATTTTTGCGGCGGCTGCTGCGCGCGCTGTTGCATCTTCTTCGCGCTTTCCTCGGTGACGATGATGTCGCCCTGCTGCGCGGCCTCGGCCTTGTCGTCGATCGACTTCAGCGCGTCCGACCAGGTCTGGCCCGGCGCCTTGCAGGCGCAGGCCGGATTGAACTCGCTGCGGAACTTGAACGCGTTCGGCAGCGCGGTGTAGGGCTGGCCGTTGACTGACACCGCCTGGTTGATGTCCTCGCCGGGATTGCGATAGGCGTAGAGCGAGGCTTCGGTCGCCGGACACAGCGCCTTGCACGCCCTTTCGTCGTCGGCGAAGCGCGCCGGCGAAGTGGCAAACGAGATCGGGAAATAGCCGCCATCGCAGGTGCGCACGCAGACCGTGCGGAAGGTGCCCGACGGCGCTCCCATGTCGACGCCGGGTGGTCCGGCGGGGTTGTTGTTGCCGAACAGGTTGTTCAGGAAGCCGCCGGGACCGGGCGCCGCCGCGGCGTTGGCATATTGCTGCCCGCAGTTGTTCTGCGCCAGCGCGAGCAACACCGAGCGGCGCTGGTTGTCGCGATCGGCGCCACCGAAACCGCCGCGCAGCCGCTCGAGATTGTTCGTGATCTGATCGAGATTGGCGCGCATCTGCTGGATGCGGGTGTTGACCGGGCCGCATTGCGCCGACTGGCCGCCGAACAGCGAGAAGAAGCCGGAACTCTCGCAGCCCATGCGCTTGGCCTGCATGGTAACGCGCTCAAGCTCGCCCTGCTGCTGGGCCTGGGCGTCCTGGTAGCGGCGGATCTGATCGTCTTTTGCCGGATCGTTGCTGCCGCCGCGATCGATGGTCGCGAGTTGCCCCTCGAGCCGCGGGCAGATCGGATTGACCGAAGGCTGCGCGCTTTGCGGTGGAGGGCCGGGCGGCGGCGGAGGCGGAGGTTGCATGCCCGGCTGCGTCTGCGCGAACGCGGCCGAGCCAGCGAGCAGGCCGCAGAGCAGCGCGGCGCAGGCCAGCATTCGTCTGGAAGAAAAAGCGTTCAACGTTTCAGGCATGTCCGGCCAACAGGGAATCCGCGAGTCCTATCAGGCGCGGCCGCCTCCAATAACTGCTTCGGGCGGCAGCGTCACGTCGTTTCCGCGGCGCTGATGTGGCAGGAACCCTACCATTATCGCTGGCAGGTGATGGCGACGTATTCGTCGCACCCGCCATGCGGGCAATTGGCGCTGTCTCTCGGCACCGAACCGGTAATTTCGTCGGGATCGACGCGGCGGAAAGCAGAGGCCTGTGCAAAATCGCGTGATTGGCAATAGGCGCGGGCCGCATGCGCGCCGCACCTCTCGCCCTTGGCCAGACACTGGTCGATGCCATAGGTGTCGGCGTGGTTGGCGATGATGAACACGCGCGTCTCGGCGGACGCTGCTGATGCAAAGACGAGGAATCCACTGGCCAAAACCGCCCCGAAAAATCGCATGGTGCACCAATGAATGAGAGAGCGCTCCCAAGCGATAAACCCAAATGATTAATAATGATTAACCATGGGAAGGCCCGTCTGGCGGCCGAAAGCGGCTTTTTCGTGGGCCTAATACCTTGACGCGGAGACCAACCTTGCCGCATGGTATGTTCCATGAACGGTTTCCTCGCCATTTGCAGCATTTGCGAGATTATTAGCTAGCGATTCGCTGGCTGAGGCCGTCTTTTCTCAACAAAATGAGATCACTGGACGCCCGGCTGGCAGGGACGGTGATCTATGGAATTGCGCCTTTACGATACGCTGACGAGAGAAAAGCGGCCGTTCAAGCCGATCGATCCCGCGCGCGTGCGCATGTATGTCTGCGGACCTACGGTTTACGACTTCGCCCATATCGGCAACGGCCGCGCGGCGATCGTGTTCGACGTGCTGTTCCGCGTGCTGCGCCATCGTTACGGCGCGGAGCATGTGACCTATGTCCGCAACATCACCGACGTCGACGACAAGATCAACGATCGCGCCGCACGGGATTATCCCGGCGTGGCCCTGAACGAGGCGATCCGCAAGGTCACTGAAGAGACCTATCAACAATATCAGGACGACGTTGCGGCGCTGGGCTGCTTGCCGCCGACCGTGCAGCCGCGCGCGACCGAACATATTCCGGAGATGCGCACGCTGATCGAGAAGCTCGTCGAAGGCGGCTTTGCCTATGCCGCTGAAGACCACGTGCTGTTCTCGCCGCAGGCGATGAACGCTGCGGATTCGGTGATGCCGCGCTACGGCGCGCTGTCGAAGCGCTCGCTCGACGAGATGATCGCCGGCGCCCGCGTCGATGTGGCGCCCTACAAGCGCGACAGTACCGACTTCGTGCTGTGGAAGCCGTCGAAGCCGGGCGAGCCGTCCTGGCCGTCGCCGGCCGGAATCAAGGTCGAAGGTCGTCCCGGCTGGCATATCGAATGCTCGGCAATGGCCTGGAAGCATCTCGGCGAGAAGTTCGACATTCATGGCGGCGGGATCGACCTCGTTTTCCCGCACCATGAGAACGAGCTCGCGCAAACCTGCTGCGCCTTTCATTCCGACCGCATGGCGAATGTCTGGATGCACAACGGCTTCCTGCAGCTCGAGAGCGAGAAGATGTCGAAGTCGCTGGGCAACTTCTTCACCATCCGCGAAATGCTCGCGGATTGGCCGGGCGAGGTGCTGCGCCTGAGCATGCTGAAGACGCATTACCATTCGCCGCTCGACTGGACTCTGAAGAGTGCAGAAGAGAGCGCGAGGACGCTTGACGACTGGTATGCGGTCGCCGCTGACGTCGAACCCGCTCAACCGCCCGCGGCGGTGGTCGAGGCGCTGTATGACGACCTCAACACGGCACAGGCGATGGCAGCCTTGCACAGCTTTCGGAACGCCGCGTCAAGCAGCGAGCAAAGCCGCAAGGAGCTTGCGGGTTCGCTTCGGCTGCTCGGTTTCCTGTCCGAGAGCGCCGCGCAATGGGAAGGCCGCAAGCGGAAGGCAAGCGGCGTCGACGCCAAAGAGGTCGATGCGCTGATCGCGGAACGCACCGCGGCGCGCGCGCGAAAGGACTTCAAGGAATCTGACCGCATCCGCGATCAGCTCGCCGCCATGGGCGTTGCCATCAAGGACTCCAAGGAAGGCACGACCTGGGAGGTCGTGCGATGAGCGCCGCCACCACCACGCCCGCGCTGCGGCCGTTCCTGCCCGCCGATACACCCGTGCTCGCTGCGATCTTCACGGCTGCGATCGAGGAACTGACTGGCGATGACTACAGCAGCGATCAGCAGGAGGCCTGGGCCTCCATTGCCGACGACGAGGAAGGGTTCGGCAAGAAGCTCGCGGGCGAACTGACGCTGATCGCGACCCTTGGGAATGCGCCGGTCGGCTTTGCTTCGCTCGAGGGCAAGGATCACATCGACATGCTCTATGTGCATCCAAGCGCGGCCGGGCAGGGCGTGGCCTCTAGCTTGCTCGACGCGCTGGAGAGGCTCGCCGGCGGCCGCGGCGCCAAGAGCCTCACGGTCGATGCCAGTGACAACGCGCAGGAGTTTTTCGCAAAGCGCGGCTACGTGGCCAAACAGCGCAACACCGTGACGGTCAACGGCGAGTGGCTTGCCAACACCACCATGCAGAAGACACTGGCCGACGGCACATCGCCCGGAGATTCCAAATGAGCCGCGAACGCCTCTATCTGTTCGACACCACGCTGCGCGACGGCGCGCAGACCAACGGCGTCGACTTCACGCTGCACGACAAACAGCGGATCGCCGGGATGCTCGACGAACTCGGAATCGATTATGTCGAGGGCGGCTATCCCGGCGCCAACCCGACCGACACCGAATTCTTTGCCACCAGGCCAAAACTCGGTCACGCCCGCTTCACGGCTTTCGGCATGACGCGGCGGCCCGGCCGCTCGGTCTCGAATGACACCGGCCTTGCCGCGCTGTTGCAAGCCAAAGCCGACGCGATCTGCTTTGTCGCAAAATCCTCGGCCTATCAGGTGCGGGTCGCGCTCGAGACCACCAATGAGGAAAATCTCGCCTCGATCCGCGACAGCGTGAAGGCCGCGAAATCAGCGGGCCGCGAGGTCATGCTCGACTGCGAGCATTTTT
>DATMNV010000082.1:0-2424 GCA_035568535.1 Bradyrhizobium sp. | reverse complement strand
TCACCGGCACGCATGTCGCCGTAATTCTCGAACGCCATGCCGCATTCCTGGCCGGACTGCACTTCCTTCACTTCATCCTTGAAGCGCTTCAGCGTCGACAGCTTGCCTTCATGCACGACGACGTTGTCGCGAATCAGGCGGACATTGGCGCCGCGCTCCACGGTCCCGTCGGTGACGCGGCAGCCGGCGACCTTGCCGACCTTGGAAATGTTGAACACTTCCAGGATTTGGGCGTTGCCGAGCATGGTCTCGCGCAGCGTCGGCGCCAGCAGGCCGGACATCGCCTTCTTCACGTCGTCTACCAGGTCGTAGATGATGTTGTAGTAGCGGATCTCGATGCCGTTGCGCTTGGCTGCTGCCGCTGCCTCCTTGTTGGCGCGGACGGAAAAGCCGATGATGGCGGCATTGAAGCCCTCCGCCAGCGTCACGTCGGATTCCGAGATGCCGCCGACACCGGCATGCAGGATGCGGGCGGCGACTTCCTCGGTGCCGAGCTTCTCGAGCGACCCCAGGATCGCTTCGAGCGAGCCCTGCACGTCGGCCTTGATGATCAGCGGGAATTCCTTGCGGCCCGACGTCTTGAGCTGCGACATCATCTGCTCGAGCGAGCCGCGCATGCCGGAAATGCTGGCAGCAGCGTTCTCGCGCTTCTGATGGGCGCGATAGCTCGTGATCTGACGGGCGCGGGCCTCGTTCTCGACAACGGCGAGACGGTCGCCGGCTTCCGGCGGCCCATTGAAGCCGAGCACTTCGACCGGCACCGACGGGCCAGCCTCCTCGACGGTATCGCCCTGATCGGAAATCAGCGCGCGGACGCGGCCCATCTCGGCCCCGGCAACGACGATGTCGCCGACCCGCAGCGTTCCGCGCTGCACCAGCACGGTCGCAACCGGACCGCGGCCGCGGTCAAGCTTGGCTTCGATCACGGTGCCTTCGGCGGGGCGCGCCGGATTGGTCTTGAGGTCGAGCAGTTCGGCCTGCAGCGCGATCATCTCGAGCAGTTTGTCGAGATTGGTCTTGTTCTTGGCGGAGACCTCGACGTCGACGACGTCGCCGCCGAGCGATTCGACCTGCACTTCGTGCTGCAGCAGTTCGGTGCGCACGCGCTCGGGCTTGGCGTCGGGTTTGTCGATCTTGTTGATGGCGACGATCATCGGCACCTTCGCCGCCTTGGCGTGATTGATCGCTTCCACCGTCTGCGGCATGACGCCGTCATCGGCTGCCACCACCAGCACCACGATGTCGGTCACCTTGGCGCCGCGCGCGCGCATCGCGGTGAACGCGGCGTGGCCCGGTGTGTCGATGAAGGTGATCTTCTTGCCGCTTTCCGGCGAGGTCACCTGATAGGCGCCGATATGCTGGGTGATGCCCCCGGCCTCGCCGGAGACCACATTGGCGTGACGCAGCGCATCGAGCAGTGAAGTCTTGCCGTGGTCGACATGGCCCATCACCGTCACCACCGGCGAACGCGGTTCGGCATCGGCGGAATTGTCGACAATGTCGAACAGGCCTTCCTCGACGTCGGAGGCGGCCACGCGCTTGACGGTGTGACCCATTTCCTCGGCGATCAGCTGCGCGGTATCGGCGTCGATCACGTCGGTGATCTTGTGCATCGCACCCTGCTTCATCAGCAATCTGATGACGTCGACGGCGCGCTCAGACATGCGGTTGGCGAGTTCCTGGATATTGATGGCTTCCGGGATGATGACCTCGCGAATCAGCTTTTCCTTCGGCTCGTTCGACTGGTGTCCCTTGAGGCGCTGGGTGCGGCGGCGGAACGAGGCGATCGAGCGCTCGCGCACGTCATCGGCATTGAGCGCGGTGACCAGCGTTAGCCGTCCACGCTGCTTCTGCGGCGCAGGCTTTGCCGTCGTCTTGGGGGCGGCGGCGGGGCGGACGGTGCCGCCGGGGCCGCGACGGACCTGGCGCGGACCCTCATCCTCGTCGGAGATGTCGGCGGCGATACCGGGGGCCCGCGCGACAGGTACCGCGGGCCGGGCCGCGGCTGCGGTCCGGGCTTCGGCTTCGCCAAAACGCTTCTTGGCCTCAAGCTCGGCCTTGCGCTTGGCTTCCTCGTCCTGACGGTGGCGGTCTTCCTCGGCCTTGCGGCGGGCTTCGGCGGCTTCACGCTCGGCCTGTTCGATGCCCTCCTTGCTGTTGCGCCGCTTGGCTTCTTCCTCTGCCAGGCGCCGTTCTTCGACATCGCGGACTTTAGCGTCGGCGAGCGCACTGGCGCGCGCGGTGCGCTCGTCCTCGGTCAGGGTGCGCAACACCACGCCGGAACTGCTGCGCGGCGGAGCCGCAGCGGGCGCGGCACGGGCTATCGGGGCCTTGGCCGGCGCCGCCGCCTTGGCGGTCGCAGGCTCTGGCGCATGGGCTTCGGCTGCCGGGGCATCGCCACCGACCCGACGCTTGCCGCGCTTT
>DATMNV010000081.1:0-2988 GCA_035568535.1 Bradyrhizobium sp. | reverse complement strand
GCGAGGGTCGCGAATGCCAGCATCGCTGCGGTAGCCAGGAAACTGCGCCTGGGCCTGGACTCGGACCTGGGCGCCGCACTGGCGCGGGTTTCGCTTTCCGCGCTGGCGTCGGCCGACTTTACCTTCACCTCGGCGCTGTGGTCGTGCCAGCCACGGTCGCTGGGCGACATGATCAACACCTTGGCCTGCGTGCGCGGCGCATCCGTCTTGGCAAGATCAACCTTGGGCGCCTCGGCCTTCAGGGCATCGACCCTGGTCGTCTCACGAAGTGCATCCACTCTGGTTGTCTCACGACCGGGCGCGATCGCGGGCGCTTCGAGCACGCTCAGGGCCAGCGCGGCAGCCGCGGAAGCCTCGCTCGATGCCTCGGAAGAATGCGGAACGGTCGAACCGGCGCTGACGGAACCGGGATCACCGTGGATCTGCTCAGCCTGTTGTTCGCTCACGTTACAAGTCTCCAGAATTGGTTGACTATTTGGTAACTTTCATTGCTTGCCAAATCGTTACCGGCGGCCTCCCGGCTGTCGGACTTACGGAAATTTTAGGAACTGCTCCGGGGCCATTTTTGGCCGAGATGGCGGCGCAGATGGGGCGCTCAGGTTAAATTGCTGCCCTGCGGCAAAGGGGTTGACGGGCCTTAAGCACCGTTTGCTCAAGGCCGTTTCCCGACTAACATGAGGGCGGATGAGTGGGCACCGGCCGCCGGGGGATGCCATGGCCATCGAAAAATGCATCAACGAATATGGCGTTGGTGACGTCATCTTCGAGGAAGGCTCGACCGGGCGCGAGCTCTTTGTCGTGCTCAATGGCGAGGTCGAAATCGCCAAGATCAGCGGTGACCGCAAGACCGTGATCGTCACGCTGGGCAAGGGCGAGTTCTTCGGCGAGATGGCGGTCATCGACGGCTCCTCGCGCTCGGCGACCGCGATCGCGGCATCGAGCAACACCCGCGTGATGCGCATCAACCACGCCCGCTTCGTCTATCTCGTCAGCCAGCAGCCGGCCTTTGCGTTGATGATCATGGATGCGCTGAGCAAACGGCTGCGCCTCTCCAACGATCGCACCTTCCGGGCGGCGGCCAACCCATGAGCGACCGCCGGCCGTCCCCGTTCAAGACCCTGTTCGAGACCGAGGTCTGCACGCTGATCCTGGCCGCGCCCGACGTCTACCAGGTCCGCTTCAAGAACCGCGCCGCCAATGCCTATCTCGTCGTCGGCTCCAGGCGCACAATCATGATCGACGTCGGACTGTCTACCAACTACCCCGCCCTCCTCGCCTGCCTCAACCATGTCGGCGTCACACCCGACAAGATCGACATGGTGGTGCTCAGCCACGAGCATCTGGACCATATCGGCGCAGCGTATCATTTCCAGGGCCGCACCCTCATCGCCGCGCACCGGCTAGCCGCCAACAAGATCATGCTCCGCGACGACTTCTCGATGCTGCGCAAGATGTTCAACGAGCCGAATGTGCCGATCAACATCGACATCTGGCTCGAGGAAGGCAACGTGATCGACCTCGGCAATTTCCGCCTCGACGTGTTCTATACGCCGGGTCACACCTCGGCCTGCATGACCCTGTTCGACTCGGAGAAGGGACTGTTGTTCGCCGCCGACACGCTGATGCCCGGCGGCGTGATGGGCGGCGTGTTCGGCTCCGGCTCGATCGCCGACTACATCCAGTCGCTGGAGAAGCTGAAGGGGCTGAACTCAAAAATCCTGCTGTCGGGCCACGGCCGTCTCTCCGACACGCCGCAGGAAGACGTGCGGATCGCGATTCAGCGCTCGCACGCGCTGCTCTCGGACACTGCACAACTGTTCGACGCGCTCGACGCGCGCTCGAATTTCGAACCGATCATGCAGTCGGTGCGCGACCTCAACAAGCTCGACGATTGAATCGTCATTGCGAGCCAGCGGGTCGCGCGAACGCGCGCCCGATGACAGGCTCCGCGAAGCAATCCACGCCTCAGCACGGGGAAAGATGGATTGCTTCGTTGCTTCGCTCCTCGCAATGACGTGGAGGATTTGATAAACGACGTGGCTGCCTGTTGATAGGCGGCAAGAAAACGCCGAAACCGGGGAGAAACGACATGAAGCTCTACGACTCGATCGGGCCGAATCCGCGCATTGTCCGCATGTTCATGGCGGAGAAGGGCATCGAGATGCCGAAGCAGACCGTGGACCTGCGCGGCGGCGAGAACCGGCAGGAGGCGCATCTGAAACGCAATCCGCACGGCCAGATGCCGACGCTGGAGCTCGATGACGGCAGCTATCTCTCCGAGATCGTTCCGATCTGCGAATATCTCGAGGAAAAGAACCCTTCGCCCGCGATGATCGGCGCCACGCCGGAAGAACGCGCCGAATGCCGGATGTGGACGCGCCGCGTCGACCTCAACATCGCCGAGCCGCTCGCCAACGGCTACCGCTTCGGCGAGGCGTTGAAATTCTTCGAGAAGCGGATTCCCGTCGCGCCCGAAGCCTCGCCGGGCTTGAAGATGATCGCGGCCAATCGCCTGAAATGGCTGAACGGCCAGATGGCCGACGGCAGGGAATGGATCTGCGGCAAGCGCTTCACGCTCGCCGACATCCTGCTCTATTGCTGGCTCGATTTCGGCAACCAGGTCGGCCAGCCGCTGGATCAGAGCAACAGCCACATCGTGGCGTGGTTCGCGCGTGTCGGCGCAAGGACCAGCGTGAAGGCGTAACGTGCTGTCGTCCCCGCGGGCGCGATCCGGGACGACCAAGCTCAAAATTTCTAATTCAACTGTCAAACAGCCTCGCGTCATGTCGAACGAAGCAAGACGAGCGTCAACATTCCCGCGGCGTGATTTTGCCCGAGCTGTGCATTGTCGCTGTCCCTCTTCGAGGAGAGGGCGCAGGGAAGACCGGATGCTGGTTGCACCCGCGGCCCCGTGTGCAAGGGTAGAAAGCACACGGGTTAGGCACCACAGGTTCAACCGGAGCGACCCGGCCTTCCCTGCGCAATGGT
>DATMNV010000080.1:0-26709 GCA_035568535.1 Bradyrhizobium sp. | reverse complement strand
CCGAGGGTCCCAAGTCCAAACCCATCACGAAACTTGAGCGCACATGATCTGCTTCCGACCCCCTTCCGACCCCCTTCTGGCCCCCTTCCTTCTCTCACCCCCCATACCCCCCGGTGAGGTGGGAAGGTGGGAAATCCCACCTCCCCGGATGGGGGTATGGGCGCGAAGTAAGCATTTCGCGAAAGCGAGACTGAAAACGGAATTGGTGGGCAAGGGGCCAGCCCATGGGTAAGCGATCCGACAAATTGGCGGATAGTCTGGCCTACCCTCCCCGCGGCATGCGGGCCGAACGTGCCGCCGCCTATCTGGACATGTCGCCCGCGTCGTTCCTTCGGCTTGTGGACGAAAAGGCGCTTCCCGCTGGCGTGCACATCAAGGGCATGGTGGTGTGGGACCGCCTCGAATTAGACAGCGCGTTTGAGAATTTCAAAAGCGGCAAACACAAACCCCGCAATTCTGCGGATGAGGCTTTGGGGATCGACACGAATGACGCGGACGACTGAAAAGCGGAAATATCTCTACCGGCAAACAAAGGGCGATAGGGTCTACGTCTATTTCCGCCATCCGCGCACCAAGCAACTGACGGCGCTGCCGGACGATGAAACATCGCAGGCATTCGCCAATGCTTATGACCCGCTGTTGGCGGCGGCATCGGCAAAACCTGACGAAACGCCTCGCACACCAGATCAGTTGGGCCGTTGGAAAAATCCGCGCGACTACACCATCGATCCGAAAATCGTGTTTCGCCCTGGGTCCATTGGCTGGTTCATTGACCGATATAAACAATCCGCGAAGTTTCTCGGCTTCGCGGCCGGCACCCGCAGCAATTACGGCTTTGCGCTTGACCTTCTAAAAAAGGAATTTGGGACCGCGTTCCTGCATGACGTGACGCCGGAACATGTCGATGTTTATTCGGCGCGCATTGCCCGGCAGAAAGGCGGCGCGACCGCCGATCAACAGATCAATCTGATTTCGAATCTGTGGGAGTTTGCCAAGGGCTTCGCCGAGTTCAAGCGCAAGGGCAAGCACTGCCCGACCACCGGCGCAACCCGGCACTATCAGCACGATGGCGAGGGTCATCTGGCGTGGCCGGAAGCGGTATTGGAGTGCTTCGATGAAACTGCCAACAGTTATCTGGTCGAGTTTAAGACCGGGCTGCACTACACCGGACAGCGTGGCAGCGATGTGGTCACCATGCGATGGTCCGACTATGACGGCGAGCTAATCAACGTCGTGCAGCAAAAGACCGGCGAGCGGGTTTGGCTGCACTGCCCTGCCCCGCTCCGCACCATGTTGGACCGGATGCAGAAGAACCCGGTTCACCCGGAGTTCATTTTCACGAACAAGTGGAAGCGTCCCTATGTCAGCGCCGGCACTCTAAGTGCTGCGCTCCGTCACCATTTGCACAGCCTGGGCTATCGCGAATTTTCGATGCACGGATTGAGAAAGAACGCCGCGATGGAATTGGCGCTGGCTGGCTGCGAGGTCGGAGAAATTCAATCGGTGCTGGGCCACAAGTCGCCGAAGATGGCGATGTTCTACTGCAAAGCAGGCGGACAAGAAGCGGTTGAGCCGCACTGCCACGGCTAAATGGGATGCCGAAATCAAGACGCGCAAGGAGAAGCGCGTCGCTGAGCGCCGCGCCGGCATCCAGCAGGTCAAGTGAACGCGAACAGGCGCGAACATTTTTACCAAAAGCAAAGCGACCACATGCGAACAGATGATGAAAAGTGGTAAAAACGACCTGTGGTAACCGCTTGAAGTTGCTCAATATCCGGATTAGTTGCCGAATTGCGACAATTCCGCGGCGCATTTTGCTACCAATACGCGCCATCCACCGCGGCGCTTCGCCCCATACGCGAGCACCGGAAAATCGGTGTCTCGTCCAAGGGACTGACAAGGGACTAGCCGCCGCTGCGGTAAACCTGAATGTCGAGGTCCCTGATCTTCTTGCGCAAGGTGTTGCGGTTCAAGCCCAGGAGGTCGGCGGCGCGGATCTGGTTGCCGCGCGTCGCCGCCAATGCGGCGGTTAGCAGCGGAACCTCGATCTCCTTGAGGATGCGGTGGTAGAGGCCGGGTGGCGGCACGCCGTTGGGAAAGCCGGAGAAGTGCGAGGACAGATAGGCCTCGACCGCGCCGCCGAGATTGTCGACGCCAAGGCTCACGTTGCCGCCCGAGGTGACCGCCGGCGGCGCCAACTCGCCATCGATCACGGAGGCGGTGATGACGTCCTGCGGATAGAGCGCGGCGAGACGCCGGGCGAGGTTTTCGAGCTCGCGGACATTGCCGGGCCAGCGGTGCTGCTTCAGCCGCTCGAGCGCCTGGGTATCGAGCTTCTTCGGCGGCAGGCCGTCCTTCTCGGCGAGCGAGAAGAAATGCCGGACCAGATCGGGCAGATCCTCGATGCGCTCGCGCAAGGGTGGCAGCCGCAGCGGCACCACGTTGAGGCGGAAGAACAGGTCCTCGCGGAACAGCCCCTGCTGAATGAGAATCCGCAGATCCTTGTTGCTGGCGGCGACGATCCGCACATCGGTCTTGATCGGAGTGCGGCCGCCGACGGTGGTGTACTCGCCCTGCTGCAGCACGCGCAGCAGCCGCGTCTGCGCCTCCATCGGCATGTCGCCGATTTCGTCGAGGAACAGCGTGCCGCCCTCGGCCTGCTCGAAGCGGCCGGAGGCGCGGGTGTTGGCGCCGGTAAACGCGCCGCGCTCATGGCCGAACAATTCGGACTCGATGAGGTCGCGCGGGATCGCCGCCATGTTGACGGCAACGAACGGGCCGTTGCGCCGCTTGCCATAGTCGTGCAGCGCGCGCGCCACCAGCTCCTTGCCGGTGCCGGATTCGCCCGAGATCATCACCGTGAGATCGGTCTGCATCAGCCGCGCCAGCACGCGATAGATTTCCTGCATCGCCGGCGAGCGGCCGACCAGCGGAATGGAGTCGAATTCCGTTTCCTCGGCCGGCGCTGCCGTGCGCTCCTTCGGCTCGGCCAGCGCGCGGCCGACGATCGCGATCAGCTCCTTCAGGTCGAACGGCTTCGGCAGATATTCATAGGCGCCGCGTTCGGAGGCGCGGATGGCGGTCATGAAGGTGTTCTGCGCGCTCATGACGATCACGGGCAGGTTGGGCCGCATCTTCTTGATGCGCGGCAACAGGTCGAACGCGTTCTCGTCGGGCATCACAACGTCGGTGATGACGAGATCGCCCTCGCCCTGGCTTACCCACCGCCACAGCGTCGCCGCGTTGCCGGTCAGCCGCACCTCATAGCCGGCACGGGAAAGGGCCTGGTTCAAAACCGTTCGGATGGCGGTGTCGTCATCGGCGACGAGAATGCTACCTGCAGGCATTGTTGTTCCTCATCTTGTGCCCTGTGAGGCATGCAACGGCGTACCCGAAACGTCATCGCGATTGCTTTGGTCTGACTGCTTGGCGCCGCTAAACATCGGCATCAGCACACGGAAGGTCGTCTTGCGCGGCTGCGACTCGCATTCGATGATGCCGCCATGGTCGCCGACGATCTTGGCGACCAGCGCCAAGCCCAGCCCGCTGCCGGTCTGTTTGGTGGTGACGAAGGGATCGAACAGGTTCGGCAACAGATCCTCCGGCACGCCGGAGCCGTTGTCCTTGACGCAGAATTCCAGCGGCAGCGACACCCGCGATTTCTTGCCGGGCACCGAGAGCCGCACGCCCGGGCGGAACGCGGTGGTGAGCTGGATTTCGGCGTCCGAGCCGAGATCGACCACGGCCTCGGCGGCGTTCTTGACCAGGTTCAGAAACACCTGAATCAGCTGGTCCTGGTTGGCGTGCACCGGCGGCAGCGAGGGATCGTAATCCTCGACAAACCTGATGTTGCGGGCAAAGCCCGACTGCGCCAGCCGCTTCACATGGTCGAGCACGGAATGGATGTTGACGGGACCGCGCGCGACGGGGCGGTCATCGCCGAACACTTCCATGCGGTCGACCAGCGTGACGATGCGATCGGCCTCGTCGCAGATCAGCCGCGTCAGCATGCGGTCCTCGGAGGACGCGGCCTGCTCCAGCAGCTGCGCCGCGCCGCGAATGCCGGAGAGCGGATTCTTGATCTCATGCGCGAGCATGGCAGCGAGCGCGATCACCGAACGCGCGGCGCTGCGATGGGTGAGCTGGCGGTCCATCTTGTCGGCGATGGTGCGCTCCTGCAGCATCACGACGATGTGGCCGGGCCGCTCGGTCAGGGGCGCCACGTGCAGATCGACCTGCCGGTCGCCGCCCATGCGCGGCGTGCCGAGATCGACCTTGTATTCATTGACCGGCGAGTGGCTGGTGCGCACCTGGTCGATCAGCGCCAGCAACGGGCTGCCGAACGGCACCAGCTCCTTCAGCGACTGGCGTTTCAGGAATTGCGTGGAGATTTCGAAGAAGGATTCGGCCGCCATGTTGGCGTCGACGATCTTGCCGTCGGGACCGATCAGGATCACCGGATTGGGCAACGCGTTGAGGATGGCGTCGCTGTCGGACGGCAGCGGTTTGCGATATCCTGCGGCAGAGCTCATGCAGCAGCACTCCATCCAAAGTCTTCGAAGGCCTCGCCCAGCGCCTGATGCACCGAGCCCGGGTCTTCCGAGGTCAAAATCTTTTGCCGCCAGGCCTTCAGCTTTTCCGCCGGCACGCGGCCAGCGTGGGCAGCAACGTCGAGCGCCCAGCCGAGATGCTTGCGCGCATGGCGCAAGCCGATCCGCATGCCGTAATGCGCGCAGATCTCGTCATAGAGCGCGCGCACATAGCTGAGCTGCTGCCGCAGCGTTGGCGCGGTCTCTGCAGCGCCGCCATCGAGCCGCCGGCCGATCTGCCCGGGCAGCCAGGGTTGTCCCTGCGCGCCGCGCCCGATCATCACGGCATCGGCGCCGGACTCCTGCAGCGCGTCCAGCGCGGTCTCGTAAGAGGTGATGTCGCCGTTGACGACCAGCGGCACGGAGATCGCATCCTTCACCGCGCGCACCGCGCCCCAATCGGCCTCGCCCTTGTAGAACTGGCAGCGGGTGCGGCCATGCACGGTGATCATCTGCACGCCGGCCTGCTCTGCGCGGCGCGCCAGCTCCGGCGCATTGCGCGTGCGGTCGTCCCAGCCGAGCCGCATCTTGAGCGTCACCGGGACCTTCACCGCGGATATCGTCGCTTCGATCAGGCTCACGGCATGATCCAGATCGCGCATCAGCGCCGAGCCCGACTGCCCGCCGGTCACGTGGCGGGCCGGACAGCCCATGTTGATGTCGATGATGTCGGCGCCGGCGGCCACCGCGATCCGCGCGCCCTCGGCCATCCAGCGCGTCTCGCAGCCTGCGAGCTGAACCACATGCGCGCCAATGCCGGCGGCTTCGCAGCGCAACCGGGATATCGGCCTGCCCTGCGCCAAATCATCGCTGGCGGTCATTTCCGACACGACAAGTCCCGCCCCGAGTCTCGCGGTGAGCCTGCGGAAAGGCGCGTCTGTCACGCCCGACATGGGCGCCAGAAGAACCGGGTTGGCGAGGTCAATATCGCCAATTTTCAATGGCTTACGGCCAATATTTTCCAAGCCGGTCACGAAGCGTCTCGTATCTCCGACAGGCGCCTCATCGCGCTGCACTGTCTATTGTGAGCACATTTCTTGTGCAGTCAAGTTGCTTGCCTACACTTTAGACATTTCCAGGCATCTTGCAAGTGCAGTGCAGCAAAAAGTGCTTTTCCCCACAGGGTGATGAATCGCACTCTTGTTTGTGCACGTCGCATGTTATGGCGACCCGCACCCGCGTCCCTGCCCGTTAATCATTCAAGTCCCGATGTCTTCACAAGAACTGCCCAATTCCAAGCGCACCGCAGCCATCCTTGTCGCCGCCGGCCGGGGGCTCCGCGCCGGCGCCGGCGGCCCGAAGCAGTACCGGATGATCGGCGGCCAGACCGTGATATTCCGCGCCATGGAGGCCTTCTGCCGCCATCCCGATGTCGCAGCCGTGCAGCCGGTGCTCCATCCCGATGATGCCGCGATGTTCAACGCCGCCTGCGACGGTCTGCGTCATGCGCCGCCGACCCCAGGCGGCGCCACACGCCAGGCCTCGGTGCATGCCGGGCTCGAGGCGCTCGCGACCGAGAAGCCGGACATCGTCCTGATCCACGACGCCGCGCGTCCCTTTGTCTCACAGGCGGTGATCTCGCGCGCGATCGAGGCGGCCGGCCGCACGGGTGCCGCAATCCCCACTGTTCCCGTGACCGATACTGTCAAGCTCGTCGACGATGGCGGCCATGTCGAGGCCACCCCCGAGCGGGCGCGCTTGCGAATCGCGCAGACGCCGCAGGCGTTCAAATACGACGTCATCCTTGAGGCGCATCGCCGCGCGGCGCGCGAGGGACGCAGCGATTTCACAGATGATGCGGCGCTCGCGGAGTGGGTGGGATTGACGGTAGCGACCTTTGAAGGCGATGTTGCCAACATGAAGCTCACCACGCCTGAAGATTTTGTCCGCGAGGAATCGCGCCTTGCAGCAGGGCTCGGCGACATCAGGACCGGCACCGGTTACGACGTGCACGCTTTCGGCTCTGGCGATCATGTGATGATCTGCGGCGTCCGCGTGCCGCACAGCAAGGGTTTTCTGGCCCATTCCGACGGCGATGTCGGCCTGCATGCGCTGGTCGACGCCATCCTCGGCGCGCTGGCCGATGGCGATATCGGCTCGCACTTTCCGCCGAGCGACATGAAGTGGAAGGGCACCTCCTCCGATCAGTTTTTGAAATATGCGGTGGAGCGCGTCACGGGGCGCGGCGGCCGCATCGCCAATCTCGAGGTGACCCTGATCTGCGAGCGGCCGAAGATCGGACCCTTGCGCGATACCATGCGTGCGCGGATCGCTGACATTACCGGCGTCAACATCTCGCGCGTGGCGGTGAAGGCGACCACCAGCGAGAAGCTCGGCTTCACCGGCCGCGAGGAAGGCATCGCGGCGACCGCGAGCGCCACCATCCGCCTGCCCTGGAGCGAGTGACATGAGCGGCAGCGATGCTCGCGCCCTGGCCCGCTCGCTGCTCGATCTCTGCCGCAGCCGTCGCTTGACGATTGCCACCGCCGAATCCTGCACCGGCGGCCTCGTCGCCGGCGCGCTGACCGACATCCCGGGCTCCTCCGATGTCATCGACCGCGGCTTCGTCACTTATTCGAATGAGGCCAAACGCGCGATGCTCGGCGTGGAAGCCTCCACGCTCGCCACCTTCGGCGCCGTCAGCAAGGAGACCGCCACGCAAATGGCGGTCGGCGCGCTGGAGCGTGCCGATGTCGATCTCGCCGTCTCCATCACCGGCATCGCCGGCCCCGGCGGCGCGACGCCGGGCAAGCCCGTCGGCCTCGTGCATTTCGCCGTCGCCGCCCGCGACGGCCGCATCCTCCACCGCGAACAGCGCTTTGGCGCGATCGGCCGCAGCGTTGTGCGCGCGCGCGCGGTCGTAGAGGCCCTGCGCATGCTGATGGAGCTTGCGCGCGGCCCGCAGCAGGTCAAGCCGAAACGCGCCGCCGTCAGCCGCATCCGCCCGCGCGTGACGCGCACGCCGCGAAGGCATGCGGTGAAGCGGAGGCGGCCGCCGCGGGGGTGAATTCTCGAATGTGCAGAACTTGCGCCTCTCTATATCTTTGGCGTCTCGAATGTTTCCGACAAGGAAAGCGCGGTGGTTCTAATCGCCATCGCGCTTTAGTTTGTTGTTTGCGCGCGATCCCGCGAGTCCAGCCCGAGGGCGTGCTTTCGGAAGACCGGTGTCCACCTTTCCGGATCATGATGCGTCAGGCGACAGCGGCATAGAGACCGCTCTCGAATTTGGCGAACTGCTTCAGGACCTGATCGTCGGCGAACGGCAGGAGCTGCGTCATGATCGTTCCGGTCACGCGCTTGTTCGGATCAAGCCAGAAGTAGGTGTTGAACAGTCCGGCCCAGGCGAGGCTCCCCGCGCTGCGTCCGGCCGGGCCGGGTTCGGTGTTGATGTCGAAAGACAGCCCCCATTTCTGGGCCATACCGGGGAACAGGTTCGCGTCCTTCGAGCTCTCCGGGTGCACCGTCTTCAACGTGACCACGTTGAGATCGCCGATGTGGTTCTGCCGCATCAACGCCACGGTCTCGGGCTTAAGCAGTTGCGCGCCGTTGAACGTGCCCTCGTGCAGCAGCATCTGCAGGAACGCCATGTAGTTCCGCGGCGTAGAGAATAGCGCGCCGCCACCCATGAAGAATTCCGGCCGTTGCGGCATTTCGAAATCCATCGGCTTGAGCGAGCCGTCGGTTTCGCGGCTGAACATCGGCGCGACACGGGTCTTTTGCGAGGAGCTGATCAGGAAGCCGGTATCGGTCATGCCGAGCGGCGCAAAGATCTTCTCCTTGAAGTAGACCTCCAACGACTGGTCGCTCACGGCCTCAACCGCCTTGCCGACCCAGTCGATATTGATGCCGTATTCCCAGCGATCGCCGGGGTCGAACATCAGCGGCGCGTTGAAGCTGGCGTTCCTGCATTCACCGACGAATGGAGTTCCCGTGACTTTCTCAAACTGCGTCATCGGCTCACTCCAGATGCTGTAGGTGAAACCCGCAGTGTGAGTGAGGAGGTGGCGCAGCGTGATCGCCCGCTTGGCGGGACGAAGCTTCGGTGCGCCGCTAGCGTCGAACCCCTCGAGCACCTTGGGCTGCTCCAGTTGCGGAAGCAACTTGCCCATCGGCTGATCGAGTTGCAGCTTGCCCTGCTCGACCAGTTGCATGCAGGCGGCGCCCGTGATCGCCTTGGTCATCGACGCGATCCAGAACACGCTGTCCGCGGTGATCGAGGGCCCGAACGCGCCCTCGTAGATGATGCCCTTGTCGTTGGCCGCAATGGCGACGAGGCCCGGCACGGTCCGCGCGTTGACGGCCTGGCGCAGCGCCTGATCGACATCCCCAAGTGCGGGACTGAGGGCGGGATCGGAAGCGGTGGCGGCCTCCGCACGTCCGACGGTGATTTTTGCCATCGACGATGCCGCTGCCAATGACGTCATGGTTTTCAGAATGGTTCGACGGTCTGGATTGTATCGCATGGTTTCCTCCTTGGCCGCTGTTTGCTTTGATGCCTATTAGAGGTGGTGTGGTTGGCGACCAACACCGCGAGACTAGGATTCGGCATAATCGTCCGCAACCACGATTCGCCTGACGCCAGCGATGACGAACGAACAGCGCCGAGGAAGTGGGCGTCTTCCCATTTCGAATCTTGCCAACAATGTGACGGCGCGTATCCGCGCGCCCGATGACAAACTCCGCAACATGCGCGGGACAACGCACAATCATCCCAGATATCGCTCCTGCCTTCTCACCGAGCTTCGGCGCTGTGCTACGGTCGCAGCACATCCGAGGGAGCCTGAACCATGTACATCGCAGGATTTGTGATTCCCGTGCCTGAGGAAAAGCTGGAGGCCTATCGCAAATGGGCCGAGAACGGGGCGGCGATCTTCAGGGAATACGGATGCATCGAGATCGTCGAATCCTGGGAGGATAACGTCCCCAGCGGCAAACATACCGACTTCCGCCGCGCCGTCGCTGCGAAGGATGGCGAGAAGATCGTCTTCACCTGGCAAATATGGCCCGACAAGGCGACGCTGGATTCCGCCGAAGCAAAAATGCACGAGGACAAGCGTTTGGAGGTCTCGGGTGAAATTCCGTTCGACCCCAGGCGCCTTATCCTTGGCTGCTTCAGCCCGATCTACACGATGGGTCGCGAGTGAGATGTCAGCTTTCCACCCGCTGCGATGATCGCTTTCGTCACGCGGACCTCGCCCGCTATGCCTCGCCTTTCCGGTGCGGATCGTATTTCGAGAGCGCGTCCTTGAGGTAATCCCGGCTTTTCCATTCCGGTGGCGGCGGCTCGTAGCCGGGTCGGGGAACGAACGGGTTCGCGGGTACGGCCTCGGAAGCGCCGATCAGGTCCGGGATGTAGCGCGGGCAGTTCGGGAAGATCTCGCATTTGACGCGCACGACGAGTTTCGCGCCATGATGGGCGGCAAGCGTTTCCGCGTTGTCGTGGATGGTGGCCTTGCCACGGATGCGCGTGCGGAACGTCTTGCCGTCGAAATGCACGAACAGGAGCCCGACATTCGGGTTGCGGTGAATATTGCCGAGCGTACGGTACATGTTGTTGCCGTCATACTCGGGGTATTCGAGGGTATCGGGCCCGGTGATCCTGACAAAGCCGGGATCGCCCGAGCGCATCGAGCAATCGACGTTGTCCTGGTAGCTCGTCGCGATGAAAAAGAACCGCGCCTCTTCGATGAGCTTGCGGTCCTGCTCCCAGAACTCGAAATGGAGGCGATGCTTCTGGAGCGCGTCGGCGACACGGCGGCCGTCGTAGCGGTCCTGCAGCTCGCGCATGCCGTCGTGGTAGAAGGGGGTGCGGTCGATCGGGTCGGTCATGGGAACCTCAACGCTGATTTGGGGCGGCAATCTATTCCTGCGCTTGGAAAGGACCGCATTTGGCGCCTGTGCCAAAGCGTTGATCGAAGTCCACGGTCCCGCCGGCCACCGGAATGCGTGTGGGCGGCAACTTGCGGGTATATTGATGGATGATCACCGTCTTGCCATCGGCGCTCATGGAAACCTTCACCGGTTCAAGCACCTTGCCCTTGTTCGCTTCAGTCAGGTCAAGGGTGTAATATCCGATCACAGGTTGCGCCAATGCTCGCGCAAGAGCAGGACCGCCACTCAATGCAATGGATTGCGAAAGGTAGACTTCCATATTCGCGTCAGCGCCTTTGCAGGCGAGCATCCGGATCATGTATGTCTCCGTGCCCGGGTCTTTGGCGGCTGCGGGAAGCGACGCAGCCCAAAGCAGCGGCAATGCCAGGAATAATCCGCGAATCATGCTGGACCTTTCTTCAAAAACCCTGATGGCGCTGTCGGCAGCCCCAAGAACTTTTTTGGCGGTCCCCCGCCCGACCGCGCAGTTTGGTGCGCGCTTCAAGCTTGCCTAGCAATTCGAGCGCCGCCAAGTGGCTGGCGCACTCCCCAATGCCTTCTTGAAGGCGCGCGAAAAAGCCGCTTCGGAATTGTAACCGACCATATCAGCAATTTGCGCAAGAGACGCGCTGGTGTTGCGCAGCTTCTGGGTTGCGACCTGCATGCGCCAGTTCGCGAGATAGTTTATCGGCGGCACGCCGATTAGCCGTGTGAAACGATCTGCCAGCGCCGAACGCGACAGACCGACTGCGCGACTGAGGTCATCCACGTTCCAGGTCCGAGCGACATCGCGATGGAGCAATGCCAGCGCCCGCGCGACGTGGGGATCGCGCAGGCCCGCGAGCCAGCCGGTCTGCCCTTCCGGCAACGCCTCGGCGTAGCGCCGCACCGCTTCGACGAACAACAGTTCGGACAGCTTGGCGAGCACTGTCTCCGATCCCGGACGGCCGGCGGCGAGTTCCTCGGCGGCGTACTGAAAGGTCGAGCGCATCCATTCCGCGGCCCCGCCCTCCTCGACGCTCAGCTTCAGCAGCGGCGGCAAGGTCGAGAACACCGGATTGCCCTCGGCGCTGTCGCAGCCGAGGAAGCCGCAAACCATCCGCGTACCTTCCCCGCCGCCGCCATGATGGATCGAGAACATTCCGCCGTCGGCACGCGGCTGGATGATATCGCGTCCCGCCACCGGGGGCAGGCTGAGGTCGCTGCCAACGAGGTGCTGATCATTGCGCGGCAGCAGCACGACGTCGCCGGCACCAACCACCATGCCCGTACCATCCTCGCCGTCGACCCGGATATGAAGCTCGCCCTCAACGACGTAGTGATAGGGGATCAGGTGCGAGGTCGGCCCAAGCGCGGGCGAGCAATGCTCCGGCCCGACGCGCGCGGCCATGCACCACGGCGCTGAAAACTCGGCGTGCATGAACACGCCGCCGGTCAAATGCGCCACTCTCAAGACGTCCGATAGCGCGTCCATGTGTCTTCCCAACGGAGACAGGTGTTTCGGTCATGTCTTCCGGCGGGCCGGTCATAGACCCTTGCCCGCCTGGCGACTTACAGATTGCCGCATCAGCCGATCGATCCGTCCATATCGGTAGGCGCCCTAACCCGGGAAAGGTTCAAAAATGAACGCAATTGACAGGATTTGTGACAGCAGCGAACGCTATGCGCGCTGCATTCAATCGTCCAAGCGGGTGCGCTGGGACATCGACAAGGACGTGATCCGGGGGCGCCGTTTCGATACCGCCCACAAGTTTCTACCGGACACGCTATCCATGACCGATGCGTTCACAACGCTGTCGGCCGACGAACGGCGGTTTGTCACTCAGATACAGGGGCGCACCTATGCCAATGTGTTTGGGCTGGTCGAGCGCTTCATCAACGCCAAGGTTCTGGAACTGAGCCACGAACACTGGTTCGGTGATCAAGTTGCGCTCGAGGCTTTGGTCCGGTTCAGCGACGAGGAGCTGAAGCATCAGGAGCTGTTCCGTCTCATCGACACGATGATCGCCGATGTTTTGCCGGACGGTTATCGCTTCGACGTCGACCCGAATGTCGTCGCCCGTGCCGTGCTTGGCAAATCCACTTGGGCGGTATTGGCCCTGACTCTGGATATCGAGCTGTTCACCCAGATCCATTATCGCCAGAGCATCGATCCCGACGCCGCGCTCTCCGAGCTGTTCAAGGACGTGTTCTTCTTCCACTGGAAGGAAGAAAGCCAGCACGCGATCCTCGACGAGCTCGAGTGGGTGCGCCACGACGCCGAGCTGACGGCTGAGCAACGCGATTCCGCGGTCGATGAGTTCATCGAGCTGGTCGCCGCGGTTGACGGCATTCTGCAGGCCCAGGCCAAAGCCGACTCCGGTTATTTCGCGGCAAAATGCGGCCGCCCGGTCGACGGAGCTGAGACCTTGGCGATCGAGGCTGCATTCCTCAAGGCTTACCGCTGGCAATACATCCACTCCGGCGCCCAGCACCCGCATTTCGGCAAGGTGCTGGCAGGCCTGATTACCAAAGACCAGGGCCGGCGCATCCAGTCGGCGCTCGCCACGCTGCACTGAATCCGGACCAACCCGCATTATCATTTGCAACAGGAGAATATGATGACTGCACAAGCCAAGACCAAAGAACCCAACGTCGTGAACGGCATTAATGTCGATGACTTGTTTTCCCTGATCGAGGGCATCCGTCACGACAGTACGAAAGCCAAGACAAATTGGCGCGTCGCCACGACGTGGCAAGGCCAGACCCGCAGCCGTTCCCTGGTCGAGGGGTTCGCGATCGGCGGAGAACAGGTGTCACGCCGGTTCTCCATTGACATCGACGAACCTTGCGAGCTGGGAGGATCGAACCAATTCGCCAATCCGCAGGAACATCTGATTGCGGCGCTAAACGCTTGCATGACGGTTGGCTACGTCGCGCAGTGTGCGGTGCGTGGAATCACCCTCGAAAGCCTCGCCATCGAGACCACCGGAGAGATCGATCTCCGCGGCTTCCTCGGAATAGATGCCGGCGTACCTCGGGGCTACGAAGACCTGAGCTACACCGTCCGCATCAAGGGCAGCGGTACCAGACAGCAGTTCGCCGAGGTCCATGAAGCGGTGATGGCGACCTCGCCCAATTTCTACAACATGTCCCGGCCCGTGGCCCTTGTGCCGGCCTTGGTCGTCGAATGAGCGACGTTCGAGCGAAGTAAGACCAGTTTTCGATCGGCGGCCGTTCTCAACGTCTGAAATGGCGCGGCCACCGATCGCTCTGCACGTGTGAATTTTTTTCGAGCCCAACGGCCAGATTGCCAACCTTTAAGGAAATTGCGATGACAATACTCAATATTACCCCAGACTCCGAAACGACCGCTTCGACAATCCGGAAAGCGCTTCGGTTCGTTGTGACCCGCCTGGGTCACCTCATAAACCGCTGGGTTGCTGCCGAAATCGCGCGCCGGGTACGCGCGGCGGATATTGCACTCCTCCGTCAGCTTAGCGATCGAGAATTGAAAGACATCGGCCTCACCAGAGGTGACATCGGCGAGGGCCTGGCGGAAGCCGCGAAATGTCGCATCAGACAACAACGAGCCGTGCGTGCTCGCGGGAATTGGAGATCATCAGATCGATGAAGCTCCATGCCGCGATCGCTGTTGAAAAGGCTTGCGTCGGTGCTGGTGCCCGGGCGCAGATCGGCCTGAAGCCTGAAGATTGTTTCACCGCCGATCAACCCCATTGCCGGACATCGACAAACCTGCCTGCGATCGCGGCAGCCGTCGCTATCGCAGGCGATGCCCGCATCGACCAGGACTCTGGCGGCGGGGTATTCAGGATGATGTGCTCTCCCCTGCTCGCTCAACAAGATGCGCGCGAGAGGCTCCAGGGTCGAACCGATCGGCGAAATATTGCGTTTCGTGGGCCACCAGTCCATCGCGGAATTCCATGATGCTAACCGTGTAAGACGGTATGCCGTCATAGCTAAGCACGAATTCAGTGACCCAGAGATTGCCGCTGCCGATCATTCGCCGGACCGTAAAACGCTTCTTGTTCGGCTGGACGGTTCGGCTCTCTTGAATGTTGCGCCGGCCGCGGATCCGCTCGCCCGATTGCGGATAATCAAGCACGGCATCCTCGCGGTAGATTTCATGTTCGATCTTGAAATCGCTTGCGTCCGAAGCCTCCCAATGGCGCTCCAGCGCTGCCCGCACGGTTCGATCATTCATCTCAATCTCCCACCTATGCTTTCCGAGACCACTGAATTCATCGCGCTGTACGCCGTTCTGAAACGTGCAGCGTTATTGCTGATCGCGCCCGTCGTGTGTCGCCACACGACGCGGGCGGTTGCGGTCCGGTTCAAGGGTACGCCTGCTGGCAGCCTGCGACAATGTACGGATTTCGTCGGCCAGTGGCGCGACACAACTACAGCGTAGGCCGCATTTTTCCCGCCAACTGATTTGCCCGTCGGGCTGATTTTCCGAATTCCTTGTCAAGCCCTCGGCTGAAAAATATTTCGCTTTTTCAGAAACACAAATCAGTTGTATGGTTTGCCCCGTCCCGCGCCGACAGAGGGCGGATCGCGATCGTCACGAAACGTGGCGCGGGATGTGATGGACGTGACGGCATCACCTGACGTCTGATGCCGACGCGGACGGCAAAATCGCGTGGTCCCGGCACCCCGACGCTGGTGTCAAGCCTCAAGGGCGATTCCCGCGAGGCGACGGTGGCTAGAAAGCCCGGTACACCGGGGAGAGCGCGTATAAGCCGTAAACCATCGCGCAGGGAATGTCGGACCTGTTTCGGCGTACCTGTAGTGACTAACTCGTGTGCTTTCTACCCTTGCACACGAGGCTGCGGGCGCGCCAAACGCCCGGCATTCCCTGCGCCCTCTGTTCTCTGAGGGACAAGACTGATGCATCACTCGGGCGAAACGTGCCGCGAGAATGCGGGCGCTCGTCATTGCGAGGAGCGTCAGCGACGACTTGTCCGCCATGGCTCAACGAGCGAAGGCGGAAGCCATCCAGACTATCTCCGCGGTGACACTCTGGATTGCTTCGCGTCGCTCGCAATGACGGTGAGGCTGTTTGACAGTTGAATCAGAATTACGCGAAACGGCCCGGCCGCCCCTACTTCCCCGCCGGCCACACCCAGTCGCGGATCTGCGGCATGTCCTCGCCGTGTTCGCACACATAGCGTGTGTGCTCGATCAGGGCGTCGCGGAACCGCTGCTTGACATGGGCGGCCTTGATCGCGAGCCCCGGCACGCGCTCGATGGCCTCGATGGCGAGATGATAGCGGTCGAGCCCGTTGAGCACGACCATGTCGAACGGCGTGGTCGTGGTCCCCTCCTCGGCAAAACCGCGCACATGCATGCCGGCATGGTTGGCGCGGCTGTAGGTCAGCCGATGGATCAGATAGGGATAGCCGTGATAGGCGAAGATCACCGGCTTCTCGCGCGTGAAGAGAGTATCGAAGTCGCGATCGGACAGGCCATGCGGGTGCTGCTCCCTGGGCTGCAGCGTCATCAGATCGACGACATTGACGACGCGGATCTTCAAGCCCGGCAGCGCGTTGCGCAAGAGATCGACGGCTGCCAGCGTCTCCAGTGTCGGCACGTCGCCCGCGCAGGCCATCACCACATCGGGCTCGGCGCCGGCTTCCTCGCTGCCGGCCCATTCCCAGATGCCGATGCCGGCATCGCAATGGGTCGCTGCCTCGGCCATGGTCAGCCATTGCGGCGCGGGTTGCTTGCCTGCCACGATCACATTGATGCGATCATAGGTGCGCAGGCAATGATCCGATATCCAGAGCAGCGTGTTCGCATCCGGCGGCAGGTAGACGCGGACGATGTCGGCCTTCTTGTTGGTGACGAGATCGACGAAACCGGGGTCCTGATGGCTGAAGCCGTTATGGTCCTGGCGCCAGACATGCGAGGTCAGGAGATAATTGAGCGAGGCGATCGGACGGCGCCAGGCGAGCTTGCGCGACACCTTGAGCCATTTGGCGTGCTGGTTGAACATGGAATCGACGATGTGGATGAAGGCTTCGTAGCAGGAGAACAACCCGTGACGTCCGGTGAGCAGATAGCCCTCGAGCCAGCCCTGGCAGAGGTGCTCGCTCAAGACCTCCATGACGCGGCCGTCCTGCGCGAGATGGACGTCATACGGCTCGACCGGCTCCATCCAGACCCGCTCGGTCACATCGAAGACGGCATCGAGCCGGTTTGAAGCGGTCTCGTCCGGACCCATGATGCGGAAATTGCGCGCCTCCTGATTGAGGCGCACGACCTCGCGCAGCAATTTGCCGAGTTCGCGCGTTGCCTCCGCCGTGGCTCCGCCCGGCCGCGGCACCTCCACCGCGAATGTGCGAAAATCCGGTAGCTTGAGCTCGCGTTTCAGGAGACCGCCATTGGCGTGCGGATTGGCGCCCATGCGGCGATCGCCTTTGGGGGCAAGGGCCTGCAGCTCCGGAATAAGCTTGCCGGTCTGGTCGAACAATTCTTCCGGCGCGTAGCTTCGCATCCATGCTTCGAGCTGTGCGAGGTGCGCCGGGTTTTCCTTTGGATGGCCGATCGGCACCTGATGCGCGCGCCAGAATCCCTCGACCTTCAGCCCGTCGACCTGTTTCGGGCCGGTCCAGCCTTTTGGGCTGCGCAGCACGATCATGGGCCATCGGGGCCGCTCGCAATAGGTGCGGCCATCGCGCGCGTGCTGCTGGATGGAGCGGATGCTCGCCAGCGCCACATCCAGCGCATCCGCCATCTTCGCGTGCATCGCTTTGGGATCGTCGCCTTCGACAAAAAGCGGCTCATGCCCGTAGCCCCTGAACAGATCGCGGATCTCCTCGTCGCGCAGGCGTCCAAGCACGGTCG
The DNA here is from genome assembly GCA_035568535.1 of Bradyrhizobium sp. Classification (GTDB taxonomy): domain Bacteria; phylum Pseudomonadota; class Alphaproteobacteria; order Rhizobiales; family Xanthobacteraceae; genus Bradyrhizobium. The sequence continues at coordinate 9,400 of DATMNV010000080.1, read as the reverse complement.
GATTGGCGATCTTGTAGCCGTTGAGATGGAGGATCGGCAGCACCGCGCCGTCATGCGCCGGGCTCAGAAACTTGTTCGAATGCCAGGAGGCGGCGAGCGGTCCCGTCTCCGCCTCGCCGTCGCCGACGACGCAGGCCACGATCAGGCTCGGATTGTCGAGTGCTGCGCCATAGGCATGCACCAGCGCGTAACCGAGTTCGCCACCCTCATGGATCGATCCCGGCGTTTCCGGCGCGGCATGGCTCGGGATGCCGCCCGGAAACGAGAATTGCCGGAACAGTTTTCGCAAGCCGTCGGCGTCGCGCGTGATGTCGGGATAGATCTCGCTGTAGCTGCCTTCGAGATAGGTGTTGGCGACCATGCCCGGGCCGCCATGGCCGGGCCCGCAGACATAGATCACGCTGAGGTTGAGCGCACAGATGGCGCGGTTGAGATGCGCGTAGATGAAGTTGAGCCCCGGCGTCGTGCCCCAATGACCGAGCAGGCGCGGCTTGATGTGTTCGGGGCGCAACGGCTCGCGCAGCAGCGGATTGTCCATCAGGTAGATCTGGCCGACCGAAAGGTAGTTGGCCGCCCGCCAGTAGCGATCCAGCAGATCGAGATGATCGGCAGCTGCGCGCTTGTCATCGGTGACCGTCGCCGTCATGTTCGAACCTCCTGGCCAGATACCGCATCCATCGGCGCTGAACCGATCAGCTGCCGCTGCGCGCACAAATCAAAGGTGTGCCGGGCAATCATCAGGTCTTCGTCCGTGGCGATGGCCCATGCCGAAACCGGGCTCGCGGGCCTTGTTATCCGGGGCCCTCCCGCGAGGTTGGCGTCCTCGTCCAGTTCGACCCCAAGCCATGCAGCTTGCTGACACACACGACGGCGGATTTCCGGGGCGTGTTCGCCGATGCCGGCGGTGAAGACCACCGCATCGAGGCCACCCAGGGCGGCTGCGAGCGAGCCGAGTTCGCGGCCAATCCGATAGACGAACAGGTCGACGGCCTCCGCGGCCCCCGCCTGCTCGCTCTCCAGCAGCGACTTCATGTCGTCGCTGATACCGGACACGCCGAGCAATCCCGACGCGTTGTAGAGCAAATCGCTGACGGCTTCCGTGCTCATGCCTTTCTCCGAGATGAGATAAAGCAGCACCCCGGGATCGAGGCTGCCGCAGCGGCGGCTCATCGGGAGACCATCGAGCGCGGTGAAGCCCATCGTGGTCGCGACGCTGCGGCCTGCCTTCAGCGCGCACATGCTGGCGCCGTTGCCGAGATGAGCGACGACAACGCGGCCCTGTGCCTGCTGGATGCCGATCACCTCCGGCAGCACGCTTGCGATGTACTCATAGGAGAGGCCGTGGAAGCCGTACCGGCGTATGCCCTCCTCCGTCAGCTTGCGTGGCAGCGCGAATTCGGCTGCGACACGCGGCTGGGTGTGATGAAAGGCCGTGTCGAAGCAGGCAACCTGCGGCAAGTTGGGGTGCAACTTCGAAAGTGTCTCGATCGCCGTGAGGGGATGTGGCTGATGAAGCGGCGCGAGCGGAATCAGCCGACGCAGTTCGGCTGTGACCTTTTCATCGATCGCGATCGGCTCCGAGTAGCGGCTGCCACCGTGAACGACGCGATGCCCTGCGGCCACCGGCGAATGGTCGGGAAAGCAGCTCGCCAGCCAGCGCAGGATCGACGCCAGGGCATCCTGGTGGCTGACCGCCTCCTCAAGATCTTTGGAGACGAGCGGCGCGCCCGCGCCGTCCTTGGCAGCAAAATGGATTCGATGACCAATTCCCCGGCAGGCGCCCTCGCAGAGGAGGCCGTTCCGCTCCGGACGCCGGCTCGCCGGGAATAGCGAGAACTTGATGCTGGAGGAACCCGCGTTCAGGACCAGGATAGCCCCAACAGCGCCATGGGATCGGGATTTCTGAGGCGTTGACGTCACTACGCACTTGCCTGTCAAGCTGGGGGAACCGTGGAGGCGCCGGGCAAGACACTAAGCCCAAGGCGCGACGCGCCGTTGAGCTGGATCAACGATCGCAGCACCGCGACGTTCCGTTTTTCAGGCAGTGCAGCAGACCAGTCAGGTGGCGCCTGGCCAAACCAGCGGCAGCCCGAACGCCTCAAACAGCTTTGGCTCGAGGAACGCGGTCAGCGCCGAGATCTGGCCGTGCTCGAACGTAAGCACGTGGATCGCATTCGCCGTGAACTCGGCGGCGTCCGCGGTCGCGCGGGCATAGACGGCGAAGGCCGGCTGTCCGTTCGCAAGCGTCGGCACCAGCCGAAGACCATGGCAGGACTGCCAGGCGATCGCAAAGAAGGCGCGGATCGCCTCGCGCCCCGCGTACCACTGCAGCCACGGCGGCATGGTGAAGGTCGCGTCTTCCTTCAAGAGCGCGACGAAGCCGTCGAGATCGTGGCCTTCCCACGCGCGCAAATAACGGCCGAGCAGTTCCTGCTGCGCCGGATCGGGCCGCGGCGCCGCTATCGGTCGGCCCTCGGGATAGCGTTTGGCCAGCGTCTCGCGCGCCCGCTGCAGCGCGCTGTTGATCGAGGCGGTCGAGCCGCCGAGCAGGGTGGCGGCTTCGGTCGCGGCCCAGCCCAGCACGTCGCACAACAAGAGCGCGGCGCGCTGACGCGGCGGCAATTGCTGGATCGCGGCGACAAAGGCGAGTTGCACCGCCTCGCGCGAGGCGTAACGCGCCTCCGGTCCGGGCGCGTCGTCGGCGATGCCTTCGATCTGTGAATCCGGGTAGGGCTCGAGCCACGCGATCTCGCTCGCCGGCCCGCTCTCCGGCATCCCAGTGGCCGACGGTCCCTGCTGGTCCGGCATGAAACGCCGTGCGAGCTTGCGGCTCTCGATCGCATTCAGGCAGGCATTGGTCGCGATGCGATAGAGCCAGGCGCGAAACGATCCACCCTTAAAACTGTCAAAGCTGCGCCAGGCGCGCAAAAACGTCTCCTGCACGAGGTCCTCGGCCTCGTGCATGGAGCCGAGCATGCGATAGCAATGCAGCTTGATCTCGCGGCGGAGCGGCTCGGCGAGCCGTTCGAACGGCTGAGGCATGCGCGCCAAGGCCTGCGCCTGATGGGAAGGTTCGGTCGCCGTCATGACCAGCGATATTGGACTTCCCCAAACTTTCTGCAATGGCGCGGTCATGGCGTCACGGCCTCGAGGCCCTTGCCGGAGACGATGAACGCCCCTCCCTTGGAGGCGTCCTTCGTCACCAGTTCGATGACGCCGGCCGCGACATCCGAGGCAGTTGGCGGCGAAGCCATGCTCTTGACGAAATCGCCCGTGGAGATGCCGAGGTAGCGGGAATAGCCGGCCACCGCATGCTTGCCGAGCTCGGTGTCCGGCATGATGCGCGGCGCCAGCGCGAGGAAGCGCAAGCCGAGGGCGAGGCGATCGGATTCCTTCTGGCTGTAATTGGCCATGAAGAGCTGCGTGCGTTTGGCACCTGCATAACCGCCCGAATTCGGCGAGCCCGCAAGCGCGGCGCCCGACGAGATCAGGATCACCGTGCTGCCGGCCGGCAGCGGCTGCAACAGCGCCGCCTTGCAGAAGTGGAAGGCGATTTTGACGTCGGCCTCCCAGTTGACGGAAAACTCGCGCCAGCTCTGCTCGTGCAGCGGCGCGGCGGGCGGAAACGCGCCGGCGCACAGGACCAGGATATCGGGCTTCGACGCGTCGAAGATCTTGGCCGGCGCGGCTTCGTCCGAAGCATCCAGCGCCAGGATTTCGACGCCGGAAACCTCCTGCGCCAGTTGCTTCAGCCGCGCCTCGTCGCGCGCCACCGCCAGCACGCGCGCGCCGTTGTCATGGCCGGCTTCGACGATCCGCCGCCCGACGCCGCGGCTGCCGCCGATCACGACCATGGTCTTGCCTGTCAATGAAGACATGTTGTCCTCCCTCAACTCACCGCTTGATCGTGTAGGTCAGCCGCAACAGCCCGCCCTGAAGCTGGTCGACCTTCGAGAATTCGAGGGCGCGGCGACGTTCGGTGGTCGCAAACAGAGCCGCCATACATGCCCGAGCCGAGCAGGCAGGCATCGATCTGCGGCATCAGGCCGTAGTCTTCCGACCACGCCTGTACCCAATCCGCCATCCCTTCGGCCGCCTCCATCTTGCCATCAACGGAAATCTTCATTCCAGCGATCAACTTCCTCATTTGACTGCCCTTTTTCGGTTCGGGAGCGCCGCCGAGGGCGGCTGCGCGTGCCTGTCTCATGGGTAGGACCGGCGGCGCAGCCGAAACTCATCGGTCACGGACAATTTTTTTGGGGCGCGGCCTCGTCAGGCTAAAGAAGGGCCCTGCGAGACATCAGAACCGATGCTGAAGAAAACCGATAACTGCAGCCCGGTCACCACTGCGGTCGAACGCGTCGTCCCGCTCGACCGCGCGCGGACATCGATCACGCTGCTCGTGGTGCTCTACCACTCCGTCATCAATTACACGTATTTCGGCATCGGCGGCGACCGCATGCGCTGGATCGGTTTTGATGGCGTCGTGCTGTTCTGCGACAGCTTCTTCATGGCCTGCATGTTCTTCTTAGCCGGCCTGTTCGTACACGACAGCCTGGCGCACCGAGGCGCGTCGAACTACCTCGCCAGCCGCTTCTTGCGGCTCGGCGTGCCCTTTCTCGTCTCGATCTTCGTGATCATGCCGATGGCGTATTATCGCTACTACCACACCGAGCTGAGTTTCCCTGGTTTCTACCGGCACATGGTGAGTGTCGGGCCGTGGTCGCCGGGCTCGTCCTGGTTCCTCTCGGTGCTGCTGGTCTTTGATGCGATCGCTGTGCTGATCTGGATCGCCGCGCCGCGCGCGTTCCCCGCACTCGGCCGGCGCGTGGCCTCGCTCGCGGACCGGCCGCTCACTGCGTTTGCGGCTTTCCTCGCCTTCTCGATCCTGATCTATCTGCCGCTGCACGTGATCTTCGGCGATTCATCCTGGTTCACCGCCGGCCACTACCCGCTGGTGATCCAGACCAGCCGGATCCTGCTCTATAGCGGCTACTTCCTGACGGGCGTCGTGGTCGGCTCGGCCGGCCTCGTCAGCGGCTTGCTCGCGGAAAACGGGGAGCTCGCCAAGCGCTGGAGCCTGTGGCTCGCCTTTGCGCTGGTGTTCTATGGCGCGATCATCGCTCTCGTCTATGTCCACCACAGCGGGCTGATCGAGCTCAGGACGCCGCCATTGTGGTGGCAGATCGCCTATGGGCTGGCGTTCGCGCTGTTCTGCGCGGCCATGACATTCACATTGCCCGCGATCTTCCTGCGCCTTGGGCGATCACGTGTCCCGCTGCTCGACGCGATGCAGCCTTCGGCCTACGGCATTTATCTCCTGCACTTCATTCCGCTGATCTGGCTGCAATACATCATCGCCGAGCCGCCCCTTCCCGCCTTCGTCAAATTTCTGATCGTATTCGCCGGCACGCTGTCCGTGAGCTGGACCCTGACGCTGCTGCTGCGAAGAGTTGCCGCGGTGGCGCGGATGATTTAAGGCGCCACCCGCTTGCCGTAGATCATGTCGGCGCGCTTTTCGAACGCCGCGGAAAAGCGCGTGAACGCAGCGTCGAACATCGCGCCCATCAGGGTGGCGAGCATCCGGCTCTTGAACTCGTAGGCGATGAAGAAGCCGACGTCGCAGGCCTCCTCGCCTTTCGGCTCAAAGCTCCAGCGGTTCTCGAGATTGCTGAAAGGTCCCTTCAGATACCGCACCAGGATCGTCAGATTGGACTTGTCCAGCGTCGCCTCGGTGGTGAAGGTCTCCTTCACCAGCTTGAACGACACCGTCATGTCGGCAACGATCGTCTCGGTGCCGTCGGGGTTGTGCTTGCGCTGGCGAATTTTCAGCGCCTGGCACAGCGGCACGAATTCGGGATAGCGCTCGACATCGGCGACGAGGTCGAACATCTGCTCCGCGCGGTGCTGGACCCGGCGCCTATTCAAAAATCTCGGCATATCAAGCGCTCAGCTGGCGGCCGCTGCTCGAGCCGCCCTGAGTTTGGCAAAATCCTCGCCAGCGTGATGCGACGAGCGGGTCAACGGGCTTGCCGATACCATCAAAAATCCCTTGGTGTAGGCGACTTTCTCGAGACCTGCGAACTCATCCGGCGGGATGTAGCGCATGACCGCGTGATGCTTGCGGGTCGGCTGCAGATACTGCCCGATGGTGAGGAAATCGACCTCGGCCGAGCGCAGATCGTCCATCACCTGCAGCACCTCGTGACGCTCCTCGCCGAGCCCGACCATGATGCCGGACTTGGTGAAGATGGTCGGATCGATCTCCCTGACCCGCTGCAACAGCCGGATCGAATGGAAATAGCGCGCCCCCGGCCGCACGCTGAGATAACGCGACGGCACGGTTTCGAGATTGTGGTTGAAGACGTCCGGCTTCGCCGCCACCACGACCTCAAGCGCGCCGTCCTTGCGCAGGAAGTCAGGCGTGAGGATCTCGATCGTCGTGGCCGGGCAGCGGGCACGGATGGCGCGGATGGTTTGCGCAAAGTGCTCGGCACCGCCGTCAGCGAGGTCATCACGATCGACGGAGGTGACCACGACATGGGCGAGACCCAGCTTGAAGGTCGCTTCCGCCACATGCTCAGGCTCGCCGGCATCGAGCGCGCCGGGCAGGCCGGTCTTGACGTTGCAGAAGGCGCAGGCCCGTGTGCAGGTGTCGCCCATGATCATGAAGGTCGCGTGCTTCTTGTCCCAGCACTCGCCGATGTTCGGGCAGCCCGCCTCCTCGCACACCGTGACGAGGCCGTTCTCGCGGACAATGTTGCGAGTATCGGCGTAGCCCCGCGTGTTCGGCGCGCGCACGCGGATCCAGTCCGGCTTCGGCGGCGACACCGAATCCGGCCGGTTCACCTTTTCGGGGTGGCGCGGGCGCAAGGGGGTTTGCGAAACGGTGTCGATCAGGGTGACCATGGTGCCGGATTCTCTGCGAAACCCTTAGCTATGCCGTCCGGAAGAGACCCGCAACCCGGCATGGTTGAGGCTAGCAGATCGGGCCAGATATTGGCAGCATTCCGGCCTGTTCCTGTTGATTCTAATCCCCTTAAAATGGCTCAAGGTGCAAAATCGGGCGCGGGCGCCCCTGCCCTCGGCAAGCCTCTGAAACGTGGCTTTTTCGCGCGCAGCGTGCACGAGGTCGCGCCCGACCTGATCGGCGCGACGCTGCTGTTCAATGGCGTCGGCGGCGTCATTGTCGAGCTCGAGGCCTATCACCACACCGAGCCGGCCGCGCATTCCTATAACGGGCCGACGCCGCGCAACCAGGTGATGTTCGGCCCGCCCGGCTTTGTCTATGTCTACCGCTCCTACGGTATCCATTGGTGCGTGAATTTTGTCTGCGAGAAGGAGGGCTCCGCCAGCGCAGTCCTGATCCGCGCGCTGGAGCCGACGCACGGATTGGCCGCCATGCGGCGGCGCCGCAGGCTCGACGAGGACCGCGCGCTGTGCTCGGGCCCGGGCAAGCTGACGGAGGCGCTCGGCATCACGCGCGAGCACAATGGCCTGGCGCTCGATACACCGCCGTTCGCGCTCCATGCGCGGAAAGGCAAGGTGGATGTGGTTAGCGGCATCCGGATCGGCCTCACCAAGGCGGTCGACCTGCCCTGGCGCTATGGGCTGAAAGATTCGAAATTCCTCAGCAAACCGTTTCCGACCCAGGCCCGGTCGACGTGAATGATACCGTAGGGATCGAACTTGAAATCGTCCGGCGCGTAGCCCGACGCCAGGCTGGGCTGACTGGCGCGCATCGGCTACGACGCGTTCTTCAGCCGCTCCAGCGCTTCAAGGATCCTTGCCTTGCGCGCCAGGGCTGCTTCGCGTTTTTCCTTCTCTTCCTCGACGATCTCTTCGGGCGCATTGGCCACGAACTTCTCGTTGCCGAGCTTGGCGTCGACGCGCTTGATGTCGGCGTCGGCCTTGGCGATTTCCTTGTCGAGCCGCGTCCGCTCCGCCGCGAGATCAATGACGCCCTTGAGCGGAAGCGCGGCGACCTCGCCGCGGACGAGGAGCTGCACCGCTCCCTCCGGCGCGCGATCGGCGAAGGAGATGTCCGACAGCCGCGCCATCCGCTTGATGACGTCGTTCCAGCGCGGCAGGCGCGTCTTTGTCTCGGCAGACGCGCCCGAGAGCACCAGCGTGGTCAGCGTGGCCGGCGCGATGTTCATCTCGGCGCGCACCGAGCGGATCGCGGTGACGAGATCGACCACCCAGCCGATCTCGGCCTCCGCCGCCTCGTCGGTGAAATCGGCGGGCGCGATGTCAAGCATCGCCGCGGGCACCATCGGCTCGTTCGGGTTCGTGGCCGCCAACATCGCCAGCTGCTCCGGCGTCACGGCGTCAGCCTTGCGCGACCATGGCGACAGCGCGAGCAATGTGTCGCGGCGACCGGTCACCTCCCACAGCTCCTCGGTGATGAAGGGCATGAAGGGGTGCAGCAGCTTCAGGATTTCATCGCGCGCCCAGGCGACCATGGCGCGGGTCTCGGTCTTGGCCGCCCCCTCCTCGCCCATCAGCATGGGCTTTGCGAGTTCGAGGTACCAGTCGCAATAGACGTTCCAGACAAAGCGGTAGATCGCATTCGCGGCATCGTTGAAGCGATAGGCCTCGATCGCCTCGGTGACCTCGCGGGTGGCGCGCACCGTCTCGTGCACGATCCAGCGGTTCAGCGTGTCCTTGGCCTTGGTCGGCTCGAAGCCGTCCGGCAGCACGCAATCGTTCATCTCCGCAAAGCGGCAGGCGTTCCAGAGCTTGGTCGCGAAGTTGCGATTGGTCTCCACCATCTGCGGCGACAGCTTGATGTCGTGCCCCTGCGCCGCGCCGCGCGCCAGCGCAAAGCGCAAGGCATCCGCGCCATATTCGTCGATCACGCCGAGAGGGTCGATGACGTTGCCCTTCGACTTCGACATCTTCGCGCCCTTCTCGTCGCGGACGAGGCGATGGATGTAGACGGTCGAGAACGGCGCGGCCTTCATGAAATGAAGGCCCATCATCATCATCCGCGCGACCCAGAAGAAGATGATGTCGAAGCCGGTGACCAGCGCGTCGGTCGGGTAATAGCGCTTCACCTCCGGCCTATCGTCGGGCCAGCCGAGGGTCGAGAACGGCCACAGCGCGGAGGAGAACCAGGTGTCGAGCACGTCCTCGTCGCGCGCGAGCATTTCCGCGAGGCGCACGGGATCGCCCGCCAGGGCGTCAGCCTCGGCTTGCGCCAAAGCGCCGCGTTCAACGCCGTCGGCGAGCGCCGCGGCGTAGGCCGCGTCCTCAGTCTCCTCGACAAAGACCGCGCCCCATGGGGCGTACCAGGCTGGAATCTGATGCCCCCACCAGAGCTGGCGCGAGACGCACCACGGCTGGATGTTCTCGAGCCAATCGAAATAGGTCTTCTCCCAGGTCTTGGGGACGAACT
>DATMNV010000079.1:0-2220 GCA_035568535.1 Bradyrhizobium sp. | reverse complement strand
TGGTTCGGCGGCGTGAAATATCCGCGCGGCATTCCGGCCGGCCTGGTCGCGATCGCGGCCGGCATGATCATCGCCTGGGGTTCCAACATCTTCGGCCTCGGGCTCGGCGGGCTCAGTCTGAAGGGCCTCGGCGACGCCTTCGCCAATTTCGGCTTCTCGGTGCCGATCCCGGCCGTGGGCCAGGTCTTCTCCGGGTTTGAATATCTCGGCGTCATCCTGGTCACCGCGATCCCCTTCGGCATCTACGACCTCGTCGAAGCCATGGACAACGTCGAGAGCGCGGAAGCGGCCGGCGACGAATATCCGACCACGCGGGTGCTCACCGCCGACGGCATCGTCAGCCTGATCGGCTGCCTGATGGGCAATCCCTTCATCAACGCGGTCTATATCGGCCATCCCGGCTGGAAGGCGATGGGCGGACGGATCGGCTATTCGGCCGCCACCGGAATCATGGTGGTCGTGCTGTCCTGGCTCGGCATCATCTCGGTGCTGCTGGCGCTGGTGCCCGTGGTCGCGATCTCGCCGATCCTGCTCTATATCGGCATGCTGATCGGCGCGCAGGCGTTCCAGACCACGCCGGTCAAGCATGCGCCCGCGATCGTGCTGGCGCTGACGCCGCATCTCGCCGCCTGGGCCAAGCTGCAGATCGACACCATGCTGGCCTCGACCATGATGGCGGCCGCGACCGTCGGCGGCATGGCGGCCGACAAGGCCGATGCGGTGAAGACCGCCGCCATTGCCGCGTTGCCGCAGCAGGGCGTGATCTATCACGGGCTGGAAGTGATGGGCGGCGGCTCGATCCTCGCCGGCCTCATACTGGGTGCGATCGGCGTGTTTGTGATCGAGCGCGATTTCGCCAAGGCCGCGGCCTTTGCGCTCGCGGGCGCGGTGCTCACCTTCTTCGGTTTCATGCACGGCGAGTCCGTCGGCCTCAACGTTACGCCGGCGGTGGCGCTCGCCTATGCCGTGGTGGCGGCCGGGCTGTTTGCAGCCAGCAGGCTCGGCGCCACCGAGCATTATGTCGCGCATCCGGAGATGTCGGCTGCACCAGCCGAGTAGGGGCTGGGGGCTGCAGCACTCGACGCGAAGCGGCCGTGCATTGCCCGGCCGTTTTGCTTTCCACGGGCTCTCAGTATAGCCTCACGAACGACGGACGCGGCAAAGCACCGCGATCGCATTTTCGGGAGGAAAGCATGACTCACTTGAGGTCGATGGCGGCTGCCGTATTGGCACTCGGCCTGATATTCGCAACGCCCGTGCTCGCACAGAAGAAATACGACATCGGCGCGAGCGATACCGAGATCAAGATCGGTCAGACCATACCTCTCAGTGGTCCGGCTTCCGCCTATGGCGGCATCGGCAGGGTGCAGGCCGCCTACATCCGCATGATCAACGAGCAGGGTGGTGTCAACGGGCGCAAGATCAATCTCATTCAGTACGACGATGGCTACAGTCCGCCGAAGACGGTCGAGCAGGTACGCAAGCTCGTCGAAGGCGACGAGGTCCTCACCACCTTCCAGATCATCGGCACGCCGCCCAATGCCGCGGTGCAGAAATATCTGAACGAGAAGAAAGTGCCGCAGCTTCTGGCCTCGACCGGCGCAACGCGCTTCACCGATCCCAAGAATTTCCCTTGGACGATCGCTTTCAATCCCAACTACCAGTCGGAAGCGCACATCTACGCAAAATACATACTTGCCAACCATCCGAACGCGAAGATCGCCATTCTCTATCAGAACGACGACCTCGGAAAGGATTACGTCAAGGGGCTGAAGGACGTGCTTGGGCCGAAGGCTTCGAGCATGATCGTGGCCGAGGCGTCGTACGAATTGTCCGATCCGACCGTCGACTCGCAGATGGTGACGCTGAAATCTTCCGGCGCGGATCTGTTCTATAATATCACGACGCCGAAATTCGGTGCGCAGGCGATCAAGAAGGCGGCCGAACTCGGCTGGAAGCCGGTGCAGATTCTCGACATCAACGCGACGCCGGTCAGCCAGACGCTGATCCCGGCCGGCCTCGACAACGCCAAGGACATCATCTCGGTCAACTACGGCAAGGACCCGCTCGACCCTCAGTGGGCCGACGATGCGGGCATGAAACGCTACAAGGCTTTCATGGCGAAATATGCGCCAGCCGAGGACGCCAACAGCGGGATTGCGACGTACGGCTACGCGACCACGGCGCTGCTCGTGCAGATCCTCAAGCAGTGCGGCGACG
>DATMNV010000078.1:0-2321 GCA_035568535.1 Bradyrhizobium sp. | reverse complement strand
TTCGGTGATGACCGCCGGCGTCTTTACCGGTGTGCTCTGGTCGGTCGGCGGCGGGCTGACGATCGCCGTCGGCGGCCTGATGGTGACCATTCCGGGGTATCTCGTCATCGGCGCGGTCATCTATGCACTAATCTTCACCGGTATCATGCTGGTGATCGGCCGTAACCTGCCGTCGGTCATTCAGATGCAGAGCCAAGGCGAGGCCGAATTTCTGGCGGCAGCCAATGAGATCCGCGAGTCCGGCAATCACCCGGCGAGCGACCAAGACCGCAAACGGCAGAGTGCGGTTTGGGACGCCCTGTCGCAGGTGCTGCAGCGCTGGCGTCAACTGCTCTGGCAGTTGATGGGTACGACGTTCGTCTCGCAGACTGATCTTTTGTTCGCGCCGGTCTTCGGTTGGTTTCTGTGCGTGCCGAAATATCTCGCCGGCAGCATGACGCTCGGCGAATTGACACAAGCCTCGGCCGCCTTCGTCACGGTTCAGGTGGCGTTCAACTGGCTGGTCGACAATTATCAGCGCCTGTCGGACTGGCGCTCCGCCGCCGGCCGCGTTGCCGTGCTGCTGCTCGCGCTCGATCAGGTCAAGCAGTCGGAACCGACGAAGCCGGATGCGCCTTGATCTGGTCCGCGAACCAGCGGAACGATTCCTTCGGCAGCCGGCGCTGGGTAGCATAGTCCACGTAGACAAGCCCGAAGCGCGCGCTGTAGCCCGAGCTCCATTCGAAATTATCCAGCAGCGCCCAGACGAAATAGCCGCGCACGTCGACCCCGGCCGCGATCGCGTCGAACATCGCCGCGGTATAGGCCGCGAGATACGAGATGCGCGGTTGGTCGGGCACCTTGCCGTCCGGCGTAGGCATGTCGGCGTAGGCCGTGCCGTTTTCCGTCACGTAGATCGGCAAGCCGTAGCGCTTATGCATGGTCGTGAGAATTTCACGGAACGCATCCGGCTCGACCGGCCAGCCCATGGTGGTGCGCGGCACATCCGCAGGCGCGGGGCCGAACCACAATCCGAGCGGATTGTTGTCGCTCGCGACCACGTAATGCGGCGAATAGTGGTTCAACCCGAACCAATCGACCGGCCGGCAGATGTGCTTAAAGTCGTCGGCCTTGAGATAAGGCGCCATCAATCCTGCGATTGGGGGCGGATAAACGCCCCGCAACTGCGGATCGGGAAAAGCGAGGTTCCAATAGGCGTCGAGCGTTTCAGCCGCAACCCGATCCTCCGGCTTTTCGGTCGCCGGCCGGCACGGCTGGCAATTGTGAATGGCGCCGAGCGAAGCGTTCTTGACGGTTGCGCGCAGCCGGTCGACCGCGGCGCCATGACCAAGATTCACGTGATGAATGGCGCGCAACAGCATGCTGCGGTCGACGATGCCCGGCGCCTGGCCGCCGAGACAGAAGCCGAACAGCGTGAACACGCTCGGCTCGTTGATCGTCGCAAAGCGCTTCACCCGGTCGCCGTAGCGGTGCGCGACCACATTGGCGTAGTCGGCGAACCATTGCGCGCAATCGCGGTTAGTCCAGCCGCCTTTGTCCTGCAGCGCCTGCGGCAGGTCCCAGTGATAAAGGCAAAGCCACGGCTCGATGCCCGCGGCGATGAGTGCATCGACCAGCCGGTCGTAGAACGCCAGCCCGGCTTCGTTGATCGCGCCGCGGCCCTCCGGCATGATCCGCGGCCACGCTACCGAAAAGCGGTAGGCCTCGACTCCGAATTCCTGTATCAGCGCCACGTCCTCGCGGTAGCGATGATAGTGGTCGCAGGCGATGTCCCCGGTATCGCCGTTTTTGATCTTGCCGGGCAACCGCGAATATGTGTCCCAGATGCTTAGCCCGCGTCCGTCCTCGTTGGCGGCGCCTTCGATCTGATAGCTCGATGTGGCGACACCCCAGGTGAAGCGGGACGGGGCGTTGGCGGAAGCGGGGCCGGCGTTCATGGCATGGACCTGATCATGGATTGAGTGGTGCCAATGCAGCGGACACCGCATCGCAGGGGACTAACGAGGATGGTCAAAACGGCCTTACCACCCGTGCGCGGTTGCGCCAGATCTGCCGTTCCAGTTCGGCCAGGCGCGCGTCGACGCTGACATCGCGCATCGGCGCAAGCGAAGCTTTTTCGGCCGACACGGCCACAGCGCGCACAAGATCGGCGCGCGCGATCATGCCGACGAGTTTGTCGCTCTCGACCACCGGCAATCGCCTGAGGCGGTGCTCATGCAGCAGCCGGCAGGCTTGCGCGATCGATGCGCCAGGCGCGATGGTGATCAGCTGGCGCGTCATGACGTCACCGACCTTTCGCGCGTCGAGCCGGGGCGGCTCGG
>DATMNV010000077.1:0-30851 GCA_035568535.1 Bradyrhizobium sp. | reverse complement strand
CCCGCGCGTCATCTCGAACCAGCGCGAGCGGGTCGACTTGCCGATGATGATCTGCGTGACGTTATTGGCATGGGCGAAGCCGATGACGTCGTCGGCAATGCGGCGGCCGACACCGGGAATGGTGAGCGCCTCGCCGCCCAGCGACTCCGCCAGCCGCAGCGTGTCGGCGAGCCGGTCGCGTTCCTGGTCGGAGAGCTGCAGGCTGCGCCGCGTCTCGATCGAGATCGCGGTAAACTGCGCATGCAGCCGGTCGGCAAGCCGCTTGGTGTAGCGCACCAGCCCCGCCCCGCGCGGATCCTCGCTGACGCAGACGAGGATGCGTTCGCCCGCGGCCCAGGGGCCGGCAATCGCATTGGCCTGCATGTGGTTGAGCAGTTGCTCGTCGACCCGGTCGGCGGTGCGGCGCAGGGCCAGTTCGCGCAGCGCCGTCAGGTTGCCCGGCGAGAAATAATGCTCCAGCGCGCGCTCGGCCTGTTTGGAGACGTAGACCTTGCCCTCCTTCAGCCGCTGCATCAGGTCGTCGGGCGTGAGGTCGATCAGCTCGATGGCATCGGCGCGATCAAACACCGAATCCGGCACGGTCTCGCGCACCCGCACATGGGTGATCTGCGCGACCACATCGTTGAGACTTTCGATGTGCTGGATGTTGACGGCGGTATAGACATCGATGCCCCGCGACAACAGCTCCTCGACGTCGAGATAGCGTTTCGGATGCCGGCTACCGACGACATTGGTATGGGCAAGCTCGTCGACGAGCGCGATCTGCGGATGCCGCGCGATCACGGCATCGAGGTCCATCTCCTCGAGGATCTGGTCCTTGTATTCGATGCGCTTGCGCGGAATGACTTCGAGCCCGCGCAGCAGCGCCTCGGTCTCGGCCCGGCCGTGGGTCTCGATAACGCCGACCACCACATCGGTCCCGGCCTTGAGTTTCGCATGCGCGCTTTGCAGCATTTCGTAGGTCTTGCCGACGCCGGGGGCGGCACCGACAAAAATCTTCAGCTTGCCGAGAGGGCTGTCCTCCCGCCGTGCCGCTTCCAGGAGCGCCTCCGGCGAGGGACGTTGTTCGGGATCGCGGCGCTGATTTGCCATGTGGCCAATATAAGCGTCGCTGCGCGTCGAGCCTAGGCCCGGCTCATTTCGAGGTGCCGTCGAGCGCCAGATTCAGCGCCAGGACGTTAACGCGGGGCTCGCCGATCAGGCCGCCAAGACGGCCCTGGGTGTTGTCGGTGACAAGCTGTCGGACACGATCTTCTGGCAGGCCTCGCGCCTTGGCGACGCGCGGCACCTGGAAGAGAGCGGCCTCCGGCGAGATGTCCGGGTCGAGCCCGCTGCCCGAGGTCGTGACGAGATCGACCGGCACGGACGCGGAAGGATTTTCGGCCTTCAGCTTCTCCACGTCTTCCTTGACCCGGTCGTTCAGCGCCTTGCTGGTCGGGCCGAGGTTGGAGCCGCCGGAATTGGCCGCGTTGTAGGGCGCGCTCACCGTCTTGGTCGAGTCGTTCGGGTCCGGCGCCACGGTCGCTGACGGGCGGCCGTGGAAGTATTTGTCGCTCTTGAACTCCTGCCCGATCAGGGCGGAGCCGACCACCTTGCCGTCCTTCTCGATCAGGCTGCCTTCGGCCTGTTTCGGGAAGATGACGCCGGCAACCGCGGTCATGGCGAGCGGATAGGCGAGGCCCGTGATCAGCGTGAGCCCGAGCAAGAGGATGATGGCGGGACGAATTTCGCGAAGCATGTTTGCCTCCTTACGCGAGGTGCAAGGCGGCGACGACGAGGTCGATCGCCTTGATGCCGATGAAGGGAATGACGATGCCGCCGACGCCATAGATCATCAGGTTGCGACGGAGCAGCGCGCCGGCGCCGATGGCGCGATAGGCGACGCCTTTCAGCGCCAGCGGAATCAGCGCGACGATGATCAGCGCGTTGAAGATGATCGCCGACAGGATGGCGCTCTGCGGGCTCGCCAGGTGCATGACGTTGAGCACGTTGAGCTGCGGGTAGAACGCCAGGAACATCGCCGGAATGATGGCGAAGTATTTCGCCACGTCGTTGGCGATCGAGAACGTCGTCAGCGCGCCACGGGTCATCAACAGCTGCTTGCCGATCTCGACCACCTCGATCAGCTTGGTCGGGTTGGAGTCGAGGTCGACCATGTTGCCGGCCTCGCGCGCGGCCTGCGTGCCGGTGTTCATGGCGACGCCGACGTCGGCCTGCGCCAGCGCGGGCGCGTCGTTGGTGCCGTCGCCGCACATCGCCACCAGCTTGCCCTTGGCCTGCTCGTCGCGGATCAGCTTCAGCTTGTCCTCGGGCGTGGCCTGCGCGAGGAAATCATCGACGCCCGCCTCAGCCGCGATTGCGGCTGCGGTCATCGGGTTGTCGCCGGTGATCATCACGGTGCGGATGCCCATGCGCCGCAGTTCGGCAAAGCGCTCGCGGATGCCGCCCTTGACGATATCCTTGAGCTGGATGACGCCGAGGAGACGGCCGTCCTTCGCCACCGCCAGCGGCGTGCCGCCGGACTTGGCGATCTCATCCGAGATCGCCTGCAATTCGCGGCCGATATCGGAGTTGAGCAGCGGCTGGAGCGAACGGACCGTATTGCCGCTCGCGACCGGCTGTGCACCGCCCGAGACATAATTGAGGATCGCATCGACCGCGCCCTTGCGCACCGAGCTGCTGCCGGCATCGACGCCGCTCATGCGGGTCTGCGCCGTGAAGGGAATGAAGGTCGCGCCAAGCTCGGCCATGTCGCGGCCGCGGATGCCGTATTTCTCCTTGGCCAGCACGACGATGGAACGGCCTTCCGGCGTCTCGTCGGCGAGCGAAGCAAGCTGCGCGGCATCGGCGAGCTCCTGCTCGGTCACGCCGCGGACCGGACGGAAGGCGGTCGCCTGCCGGTTGCCGAGCGTGATGGTGCCGGTCTTGTCGAGCAGCAGCGTGTCGACGTCGCCCGCGGCCTCGACGGCACGGCCGGACATCGCCAGCACGTTGAAGCGCACCAGGCGGTCCATGCCGGCGATGCCGATCGCCGACAACAGCGCGCCGATGGTGGTCGGGATCAAGGTCACGAACAGCGCCACCAGCACCACGACCGAGATCGAGCCGCCGGCATAGGCCGCGTAGCTCGGGATGGTCACGGTCGCGAACACGAAGATAATTGTCAGGCCAGCAAGGAGAATGTTGAGCGCGATCTCGTTCGGCGTCTTCTGCCGCTCGGCGCCCTCGACCAGCTTGATCATGCGATCGATGAAGGTCGAGCCCTGAGCAGCAGTGATGCGCACCTTGATCCAGTCCGACAGCACCTGCGTGCCGCCGGTCACCGCCGAGCGGTCGCCGCCGGACTCGCGGATCACGGGCGCGGACTCACCGGTGATGGCCGCTTCGTTGACCGAGGCCACGCCCTCGATCACCTCGCCGTCGGAGGGGATGTTGTCGCCGGCTTCGACCAGCACGACATCGCCGACCTTCAGGCTGGTGCCTGGCACCAGCCGAACGGTGCCTTCCGAACCCGAGAGCAACTTGGCCTGGCTCTCGGTGCGCGTCTTGCGCAGCGACTCCGCCTGGGCCTTGCCCCGGCCTTCGGCGACGGCCTCGGCGAAATTCGCAAACAGCACGGTGAACCAGAGCCAGATGATGATCTGGAAGGTGAAGCCGAGATGTTCGCCGCCGGTCACGAGGTCACGCAGGAAGATCACGGTCGTGAGCGCGGCCACGGTCTCGACCACGAACATCACGGGGTTCTTGATCATCGCCCGCGGGTCGAGCTTGACAAAGGACGCCCGGATCGCGGGGTTGAGGATTTTCGGGTCCAGCATCGCCGACATCGACGAGCGTTTTTGCAGTTTCAAGGTTTCCATGGAGGTCGCTCCAGATCAGAACAGGGTGTTGGCGTTGCCGGCGAGATGCTCGACGATGGGGCCGAGCGCGAGCGCCGGGAAGAAGGTGAGGCCGCCGATGATCAGGATCACGCCGACGACGAGACCAACGAACAGGCCGCCCGTGGTCGGGAACGTGCCGCTCGATGCCGGAACGGACTTCTTCTCCGCCAGCGAGCCCGCGATCGCCATGGCCGGGATGATCATGAAGAAGCGGCCGACGAACATCGCGCTCGCGAGCGTGAGATTGTAGAAGAAGGTGTTGCCGGTGAGGCCCGCGAAGGCCGAACCGTTGTTGCCGGTGGCCGAGGTATAGGCATAGAGTACCTCGGTGAAGCCATGCGGGCCGGCATTGGCCATCGAGGCCACGGCCGAGGGCAGCACCACGCCGACCGCGGTCCAGCCGAGATACATCAGCGGCAGCACCAGGATCGCCAGCATCGCCATCTTGACCTCGCGCGCCTCGATCTTCTTGCCGACATATTCCGGCGTGCGGCCGACCATCAGGCCTGCCACGAAGATCGCGAGCACGACGAACAGCAGCATGCCGTAGAGGCCGGCGCCGACGCCGCCGACGATGATCTCGCCGAGCTGCATGTTGATCAGCGGAATCATGCCGCCGAGCGCGGTGAAGCTGTCATGCATGGCGTTGACGGCGCCGCAGGAGGCGGCTGTGGTTATCACGGCGAACAACGAGGACGCCACGATGCCAAAGCGGACTTCCTTGCCCTCCATGTTGCCGCCGCTCAGCCCCAGCGCGTGCAGCGCGGTGGTCCCGTTGGCTTCGGCCCAATAGGTGACGATGACGCCGGCGAGGAACAGCACGCCCATGACCGAGAGGATCGCCCAGCCCTGGCGCTGGTTGCCGACCATGCGGCCGAACACGTTGGTCAGCGCGGCGCCGATCGCGAAGATCGAGATCATCTGCACGAAGTTCGACAGCGCGGTCGGGTTCTCGAAGGGATGGGCGGCATTGGCGTTGAAGAAGCCGCCGCCATTGGTGCCGAGCATCTTAATCGCGACCTGGGAAGCGACCGGGCCGACCGCAATGGTCTGCTTGGCGCCTTCCAGCGTCGTGGCATCGACATAGGCGCCGAGCGTCTGCGGGATGCCCTGCCAGACCAGGAACAGCGTGTAGACGATGCAGATCGGCAGCAGCACGTAAAGGGTGGTACGCGTCACATCGACCCAGAAGTTGCCGACGGTGCGCATCGATGAACGGGAGAAGCCCCGGATCAGCGCCACCGCCAGCGCGATGCCGGTCGCCGCCGAGAGGAAATTCTGATGCGTCAGGCCCAGCATCTGGACGAGATAGGACAGCGTGCTCTCGCCGCCGTAGTTCTGCCAGTTGGTGTTGGTGATGAAGGAGATCGCGGTGTTGAAGGAAAGATCTTCCGACACCGCCGATTGCCCGGCGGGGTTGAACGGCAACAGCGTCTGCAGGCGCATCAGGCCGTAGATGATGAAGAAGCCGCCGACATGGAACAGCAGCATGGCGACCGCATAGGTCAGCCAATGCTGTTCGCGCCTCTCGTCGACGCCGCTGATCCAGTACAGCCCGGCCTCGACCGGGCGCAGGACCGGCGAAAGGAACGTGCGCTCGCCACTGAAGACGCGCGTCATGTACCAGCCGAGCGGTTTCACCAGCGCGACCACGATCGCGCAATAAAGAAGGATTTGAATCCAGCCGATGACGGTCATGGGAGTTTCAGCCTTTTAAGATGATGCGAAGCTGTGCGGCGGACGATCAGAACCGCTCGGGCCGCAACAGCGCGTAAGTGAGGTAGAAGAGAAGGCCGAGCGAGACGAGGCCGGCGAGCGAATAGTCGAAGATCATGGCGCCACTCCTCTTACAGCCGTTCGCAGGCGTAGGCGTAGCCGATGGCCGCCGCGAAGAAGGCGAGACCAAGCGCCGACATAAAGATGTCCATCATGAGAAACACTCCTGTGCATTGAAACAGCGGCGCCGCGACACGTGGCATTCCGCTGTTGCTGGCGGGAGAAGTGGCACCCGGCGCATAGGTTTTCGAGGCGGCGGCTATGCCAAAGTTATAGGAATTCCATAAACGCACGATCGCATGCGCCACCTTCCGCCGCGGCCTTTATGACATTCCTATATCTCGGCCCCCTGCCTCCTCTCGTTTTCAAATGGCGTTTTGACCACCTTTGGCTTGCGGCCGGCGCTTTCGGCCGCGGCCTGATCTGGGACAACGCCATGCTGCAAATCATCAAACATCACAATCCAGGCGAGCTCAGTGCAAGGCTCCGCGACGCCTGCGAAATCAACGCCAAGCTGATGGCCGATGTTCTCGATGTGGCATGCCGCAGGTATCCCTCGCTCGGCCAGAGCGAGAAGACCGCGCGCCTCGAGCAATTGATCCGGTCCGGCGCCTGGACCGACGCGGCGCTGGCGCTGATCGATCTCGAACTGCCGCTCTGGCAGGTCCGCCGTATCGCCTATGACGAAGGCGAGTGGCATTGCGCGCTGTCGCGCGAGCGCGAGCTGCCGGACTGGCTCGATCAATCCATCGAGGCCCATCATGCGGATCTGGCGCTCGCCATTCTCTGCGCGTTTGTCGAGGCCCAACAGGTAAGCGAACCGGAGACGCGGACCAGCGTGCCCACGGTGAGCGGGAGCATGTGGGAATTCTACGAGCCGATTCCGACCGATAATTTCCTCTGAGCCGCCAACGATCGGACACCGGAGTTTCGACATCGTGGCTCAGATCCAAAATGCTCCGCGGGAGCTCGGCTCCCGCCGGGTGCTTGCTCGCTTCGTCATAAGGACGACCATCCTGGTGGCGTTTGCCGCGTTGGGCAGTATCGACTTTGGCAAGAGCCTGGCCGCGTTGTTGGCGATGTCGGCGATTCTTTGTGCCGTTCTCGCAGTGGTGCGACGCGAGGCGGCCTTTCCGCCGGCGATCAATCATTGGGACGAAGCGCTGGCCTACGCCGCGCTTTATTTCCTGACCGTTGCGCTCGGCCTGTCCTCACCGCTCTGAAGCTGCGTCGCGATCCTATATCGCGCTTATGAGATCGCCTTCGACTCGCCCTCGATTTCCTATCCAGCGCCGAAGATATCCTGTCGCATGAGTTCGCCGCTGCCCTGAAGGGATGCGGGACTCGATTTTCGGAAGGAAACTAACGTGAAGCTTGTCGAACCTCCCTCGTGCAGCTCTGCTGCTTTCCCCCTTGTCTTCATCGGCCAAAATCACAGCGGTCAGTGGGTCGCCCAGGAACAGAACGGCCGCTATGGCGGGCTTTTTGTCAATCGCGCCCAGGCGATCAAATACGCGCTTGCCGAGAACGGCCATCATCCCGAGACCATCGTCGAACTCTCCCGCGAGATCGAGCTCGACATGGGCGGCGGCGCTCCCAACAACCGGCGCATTGCATGACCCAGGAAGCGCCGGAGAGCTTCACGGCTCCATCGCCCCCCTCAGGGCACATCCTCGACACCATGATTTCCCTGACACGCCTTGCGGCGACGCAACGCGTAATCGCTGCCGGAAGCGACGGCATGGAGTTGTATCTGGCGCTGCGGCGGCGCGGCTTCCTGCGCGTCAGCACGCCTGCGATATGCCGCGTTGCCCGCGCGCAGCACGACGTCGGGTTGGTCTCCGGTCAGAGGTCAAGCCTTGGAATTGAGTCCGTCCTTGATCAGATCTCGCCGTTTCTCGCCACCAACGCGAGTCTCGCGCTCCTCGTGGGCTCGCGGGAGAACGGCCTGAAGATTCGGACCAAGCTCGAGGCACTCGGCTTCCGAATCGAAGCCGGCGTGCGCTGCCGGGCAGGCCTGGTGCTTTCCGCCTGCAGGCAAGGCTACGGGCAGATGGAAAGGGCTGCATGAAACGATGATAGTCCCGGCAACTCATCTCGCCTGGCTCGGAGGCTATATCCCCGATCTACCCACGCCGTTCGATGCGACGGGCGGCATCGATCTCGACACGTTCCGAAAACTCTGCACGCGACAGATCGAAGCCGGCGCGCCGGCGATCGTGGTCTGCGAGACCGCGGGCGAAGCTTCGACGTTGTCCCCGGAAGAGCAGAGCCGCCTGATCCGCGCGGCGGCCGAGGCCGCTCGTGGACGCGCCCGGGTCATCGCCGGCGGCGGTTCGAACTCGACCAGCCAGGCGATTGAGCTGACGAGACGCGCCGAGGCAGCGGGCGCGGATGCCGTGCTTTCGGTCGTGCCCTATTACAACAAGCCGATGCAGGCCGGCATCGAGGCGCACTTCCTGGCAGTCGCCGACTCAACCGAGTTGCCGGTCATCCTGCATGACATCCCGTCCCGGACCAACCGGGAGCTCGCCGACGCCACCCTGGCCCGGCTCGCACAATCCGGTCAGTTCATCGGGCTGTGCGACTCGAGCGGGGAGGTGGGCCGCGTCTCGCGGCTGAGGCCGCTGTTGCCGGCTGCATTCCGGTTGATGTCGGGCGACGATACGACCGCGCTTGCCTTCATCGCCAACGGCGGCGACGGCTGTATCTCGCAGGTGTCGAATGTCGCGCCGGGGCTGTGCCGCACCATCTTCGCCTGCTGCCGGCATGAGAACTGGCAATCGGCGCGGGCTCTGCACCACCGCCTCGTTCCTCTGGCATCGGCGCTTGGCCGGGAAAGTCCGGCCGCGCTGAAGTCGGCGTTGAGCGCGCTTGGCCTGATGCACCCGACCATGCGGCTGCCGCTGGTCGAGCTGGAAAGCGTGGCAGCCCGCGAGGTCGCACGCACCGTGGCAGGCAGCGCAGGGATAGACCTCACTTTGGATTTTTCCGCAAGACAAGCTCGAAGCTATGCTCGGCCATCCTTTAGCAGAATGGCGCCGCCGAGGTGATCTTGCGACAATATCTTATGGAAATCGACGACGTTCGCCTGAAGCGCGCCCTCGCGGCAGCACTTGAAATCAAGCACGGGGCTCGGGAAGAAGCCGGCCCCAATCTCGGCGCCGCCTTGTGGCGTGGACTGCCGACACGAGGTAATGTCCAGCACTGAGCCGGCAAGCAATTGGTGCCGGCCGTCGCCCGATTTCAGGCATCGCTGGCTCCGACCCGAGTGCGCTGCCGACCGTCGCCGGCTTTCTGTTCACGCAATATCTGGCGCCGGCCGAGTCTTTGGTCTAAGTCGCCGCTGTTCCGGATTTCCGGCTTGAATAACCGCCTTACCACCGTGCAAATTCATAGCCAATTGAGTGGCGCAAACCGACCATGCCGAGCGGTGCAGACATGTCCAACGTGCTAGATCGCATTCTCGACGCAGCGACCGACAACCTCAGGGTCGCAAAGATTCTGATCCAGATGGGTCTCGATCCCAACAACGTCACCTATGATGCAATCTTCAACCGCGTGCTGGAAATCTTTCTGCACAACATCAACCTTGCCAACATGTTTGCCCTGGTCGGCGCGATCTTCTTTGTCGCCACCCTGTTGACGCAGACGATGGTACCGTTGCGGGTTGCGAACATGATCGGGTGCGCTTTCTTCGCCGTCGCCGGCGCGCTCACCGGAGCCGTCACGACCTTCCTCCTGTATCTCCTGATGATCCCCATCAATGCCTATCGCCTTCGTCAAATGCTCGCTCTCGTGAAGAAGGCCCGAAGCGCAATACAAGGCGACACGTCGATGGAGTGGCTGAAGCCGTTCATGACCCAGCGCAAATATCGCAAAGGTGATATCTTGATGAAAAAGGGCGACGCCGCCGATGAAATGCTGCTGACCGTCACCGGCAGATTCCGGGTCATCGAAATCAACGTCGAACTTCCGCCGGGAAACCTGATGGGCGAACTCGGCTTCCTCACGCCGGATAACCGCCGGACCGCCACGATCGAATGCATCGAGGACGGCCAGGTGCTGACCATCACCTACGAAAAGCTGCTGGAGATTTACTTCCAGAACCCGCAATTCGGCTACTACTTCCTCGTCCTGACCAGCCAGCGCCTGCTGGAAAATCTCGCGCGGCTCGAGGGAATTGTCGCGCAACACAAGATCGCCCAGCAGGCCGCTGCGGCGGGCGATACGAAATGAACGTCGGCACACCATGTTCTACGGCACGTCGCGGCCGGCGCGCAGCTTGGGGCTTTAGAAATCCCACTTGTCGCCGAGGATCAGCGGACGCTGCGGAAATTTGCTCGCGTCCTGCTCGGGCGAGAACATTTCGTTGTAATCCGGCCGGAGCAGCAGTTCGGTCCGCAGGCGCCGCAGTTTGGCGCGTACGATCGCGCGGTGAAACGTCCGAAACGCGGCGCCGATGCGCCTCGCGGCCTTCTCGATCCGGAAGATGTTTTGGCGGGCGAAGCCGCCGGTTTCGTCATGATGCTGGTGAAGCAGGGTCATTCTCGATCTTCCAGAGCTTCGGCGCAGGCGCCGATCAGCCCTGAAGATGAGCAAGTGCGCATAGGAAATCGAGACGGGCGGCCACGCCCGGACATAAGCGCGGCATAAGCGTCACCGGCCCATCATGCGGGTCGGCTAGCCTGGCGGATAGTGACTTCTCTTGTTCGGATCGGGGGGCCTGATGAGACTGATTCTGGCAATCGCCGTTCTTGCCGCGTCCACGCCGGCGCTCGCGGCGCCCAGCAAGCCGACGCACGCGCACCTCATCTGCCACAAGACCGGTGAGCGGGTCGGCGGTCTCAAGAAGACCTGCTATTACGATTGCGGCGCCTGGGAAGGCGGCCTGCTCGAGAATGTCTACGACCACTGCCCGAGCTGGACGGTGCGCTGGCGGCTGAACCGCAACAGCCAGTTCGGCCCCCGCCCGCGATCAAGAGCGCGGGGCTGAGCGCTGCGCTACTCCGCCGCCGCGGTGCGGATTTCCGCCGGCTCGGCGCGCACCGCGCAGAACTTGAACTCGGGGATTTTTCCGAACGGATCGAGCGCCGGATTGGTGAGCAGGTTGGCGGCCGCTTCCGCATAGCAGAACGGCATGAACACCATGTTCTCGGGCACGTCGCGATCGGCGCGCACCTTGACCTCGACGGCGCCGCGGCGCGTCTCGAGCCGGATGAAATCGCCGGGCGCGAGCTTCTTCTTCCGCATGTCCTTGGGCGACATGAAGGCGACCGCCTCCGGCTCGATCTGGTCGAGCACTTGGGCGCGCCGCGTCATCGAGCCGGTGTGCCAGTGTTCGAGCACGCGTCCCGTCGACAGCACCATCGGATATTCGTCGTCGGGCAATTCATCCGGCGGGATCACCTTGGCCGGCACGATCTTGCCGCGGCCGCTCTCGGTCGGGAAACCGGTGGTGAAGATGATCTCGTTGCCGGGCTTGTTGGGATCGTCGGCCGGATAGGTGACGGCGCCCTCGCGCACCAGCCGCTCCCAGCTGATGTTTTTGAGCGACGGCATCAATTGCGCCATCTCGGTGTAGACCTCGCCCGGGCCCGAATAGTTCCAGGGCAGCCCCATCCGCTTGCCGATCTCCTGGATGATCCAGAGATCCTGGCGGGCATCGCCGGGCGGCTTGATGACCTCGCGCGCGAGCTGCACGCGGCGGTCGGTGTTGGTGAAGGAGCCGGATTTTTCCGCAAAGGCCGAGGCCGGCAGGATGACGTCGGCGTGGAAGGCCGTTTCGGTCACGAACAGATCCTGCACCACGAGATGGTCGAGCTTGGCCAGCGCCTCGCGCGCATGCTGCAGGTCGGGGTCCGACATCGCCGGGTTTTCGCCCTCGACATACATGCCGAAGATCTGGCCGGCATGGATCGCGTTCATGATCTCGACCACGGTGAGCCCGCGAACCGGATCGAGCTCTTTTTGCCAGAGCTTCTCAAAGGCGCCGCGCATGTCGTCGCGGCCGACGGGCTGGTAGTCCGGCAGGAACATCGGGATCAGGCCGGCATCGGATGCGCCTTGCACGTTGTTCTGGCCGCGCAGCGGATGCAGTCCGGTACCGGGACGGCCGACCTGGCCGGTGATCAGCGCCAGCGCAATCAGGCAGCGTGCGTTGTCGGTGCCGTGCACATGCTGGCTGATGCCCATGCCCCAGAAGATGATGGAAGACTTGGCGCGCGCATAGGTCCGCGCGACTTCGCGCAAGGTTTCCGCCGGAACGCCGCAGATCGGCGACATCTTCTCGGGCGTAAACTCCTTGATCTTGGCCTTCAGGTCCTCATAGCCCTCGGTGTAGCCCGCGATGTATTGGTCGTCGGTCAGGCCTTCGGTGATGATGGTGTTGATCATCGCGTTCAGCATCGCGACGTCGCTTCCCGGCTTGAAGGCGAGATGCTTGGTCGCGTGACGCGACAGCGCCTGCCCGCGCGGATCCATCACGAACAGTTTTGCGCCCTTCTTGGCGGCGTTCTTGATGAAGGTCGCTGCGACCGGGTGGTTCACCGTCGGGTTGGCGCCGATCACCCAGATGACTTCGGCATCAAGCGCCGCTGCGAACGGCGCCGAGACGGCGCCCGAGCTCAGGCCTTCGAACAGCGCTGCGACCGAGGAGGCGTGGCAGAGCCGCGTGCAGTGATCGACATTGTTGGAGCCGAAGCCGGTGCGCACCAGCTTCTGGAACAGATAGGCCTCTTCATTGGAGCCCTTGGCCGAGCCGAAGCCGGCCAGCGCCTTCACGCCCTTCTCTTCGCGAATCTTCACGAGCCCCCTGGCGGCGATGTCGAGCGCCTCTTCCCACGAGGCTTCGCGGAAATGCGTGTAGGGATTCGCCGGATCGACCTGGTCGTTGGCGTCCTTCGGAACGTTTGGCAGCCGCACCAATGGCTTCGTCAGGCGGTTGGGGTGATGGATATAGTCGAAGCCGAAGCGGCCCTTGACGCAGAGCCGGTTGTGATTGGCCGGGCCGTCACGGCCCTCGGCATAGATCACCTTCTCGTCCTTGACCTGATAGGTGACCTGGCAGCCGACGCCGCAATAGGGGCAAAGCGAGTCGACCTTTTTGTCGGGATAGGTAACGCGCGTCTGCTTGTCGTCGAGCATGACGGCCGGCATCAGCGCGCCGGTCGGGCAGACCTGCACGCACTCGCCGCAGGCGACACAGGTGGATTCGCCCATGGGGTCGTCGAAGTCGAATACGATTTTTGAACCGTGACTGCGATAAGCCATGCCGATGACGTCGTTGACCTGCACCTCGCGGCAGGCGCGCACGCACAGCCCGCACTGGATGCAGGCATCGAGATTGACCCGCATCGCCGGATGGCTGGCGTCGGCGTCCCAGCGCTGGGCGGAAGGAAAGCGGCTTTCGGTGACGCCGGTCTGTTCGGCCCAGTGCCAGAACTTCGACTCGGGATCGTGCGAGGTTTCGCGCGCGGGCTGGTCGGCGACCAGAAGCTCCATCACCATCTTCTGTGCGGCGACCGCGCGATCGCTCGCGCTCTTCACCTTCATGCCGACGGTCGGCGTCCGCTTGCAGGAAGCAGCGAGCACGCGCTCGCCTTCGATCTCGACCATGCAGGCGCGGCAGTTGCCGTCGGGGCGATAGTCCGGCGCGGGCGAGTAGCAGAGATGCGGGATTTCGCGCCCCTGGCGTTTCGCGACCTGCCAGATGGTCTCACCTGGCTTGGCCTCGACCTGCTTGCCGTCGAGCTCGAACTGGATCTTGGTCATTCGGCTGCGTCCTTGAACTCGTCCGGGAAATATTTAATGACCGAAGTCAGCGGATTCGAGGCCGCCTGGCCCAATCCGCAGATTGAGGCGTCGCGCATCGCCTGGCTCAATTCGTCCAGCAATTGCCGGTTCCAGACCGGCTTTTCCATCAGGATTGCGGCCTTCTGGGTTCCAACCCGGCAGGGCGTGCACTGGCCGCAGCTTTCATCCTCGAAGAAGCGCATCAGGTTCAGCGCCGCACCGCGCACGCTGTCCTTTTGCGAGAGGATGACGATTGCCGCCGAACCGATGAAGCAGCCGTATTTCTCCAGCGTGCCGAAATCCAGCGGGATGTCGTCCATCGACGCCGGAAGGATGCCGCCGGAAGCGCCGCCCGGCAGATAGGCATAGAATTTGTGGCCGTCGGCCATGCCGCCGCAATATTCGTCGATCAGCTCGCGCACGGTGATGCCCGCGGGCGCGAGCTTCATGCCGGGATTTTTCACGCGGCCGGAGACGGAGAAACTGCGCAGGCCGTAACGGTCGTGGCGGCCATGGCCCTTCCACCAGTCGGCGCCCTTCTCGACGATGTCCCGCACCCACCACAGCGTCTCGATGTTGTTGATCAGCGTCGGCAGGTCGAACAGCCCGACCTGGAACGGATAAGGCGGCTTGTGCCGCGGCAGGCCGCGCTTGCCTTCGATGCTTTCGAGCAGCGAGGACTCCTCGCCGCAGATATAGGCGCCGGCACCGCGCCGCATATGCAGCGTCGGACCAACGGCTGGAAGTTTGGCGATCTCGCGCTCGAGGATTTCGCGGCAGGCCGGATATTCGTCACGCAGATAGATGTAGACGTCGCTCGCTTCGACCACATGCGCGCCGATCAGCATGCCCTCGAGGAAGCGGTGCGGATCGGTTTCGAGATAGTAGCGATCCTTGAAGGTGCCGGGCTCACCCTCGTCGCCGTTGACCGCCATCAGCCGCGGGCCGGGCTCGCCCAGCACCGCGCGCCATTTGCGGCCCGTCGGAAAGCCGGCGCCGCCGAGCCCGCGCAGGCTCGCGTCATCGAGCGCCTTCAGCAAATTCTCCTTCGTGAGTTCGCCGGAGCGCAATCGCTTCAGGAGCTTGTAGCCGCCATCGGCAACGTAGGCCGCGTAGTCGATATATTTCGGCAGATGGGCATGGGTGTCGCCGGCTTTCGCCGTCGCCAGCACATTCTCGACGGTCGCGTGATCGACAAAGTTATGACCGACCTCGGCGGCCGGCGCGGTGTCGCAGCGGCCGACGCACGGGGCGCGGACCACGCGGATGCCGGGGCCGGCCTTGCTCTGCAAATCATGCAGCAGCTTCTCGCCGCCGAGCATCGCGCAGGTCAAGGAGTCGCAGACACGAATGGTGAGTGGTGCGATGCCAGGCTCGCCCTCCTTCACGATATCGAAATGCGCGTAGAAGGTCGCGGTCTCGAACACTTCCGCAAACGACAGCTTCATCTCGTCGGCAAGGGCTGCGAGATGCGCTGCCGAAATCTGGTGATATTTGTCCTGGATCAGGTGCAGATGTTCGATCAAGAGATCGCGCCGGCGCGGCCGGTCGCCGAGCAGCGTTTCGATCTCCTGCGCGGCGGTCGGATCGACCTGGCGACCTTTTGGCGTCGCCTTCGCCCGCCTGCGACCCTCGCCAGGGTGCTCGAACGCGCGAACCTTGTGAACATCGTGACTCATGGAACGTTTCGTTCTCCTTTGGTCACCTGCTTCTAGCCTCTGGCATGCCAGATGCCAAGTTAATTTAGAACGTCTCTACAAGCATTTAAGGGGCACGCAGCCTAGCTGTCATGCCCCCTTTTCCAATCGCCCGATAAGCTTCCTTGATCAGGTCTTGTTCATGCAATCCTCGATGTAGAACCAGCGGTCGTCGCCGGCGAGCCCCTTGGCCTTCACCTCGGCGCGGCAGGCCTTGAGCTTGGGCTTGTTGGCGGCCCATTTGGCCTTCATGTCCTTCAGTTTCTGCATCGTCAGCTTCATTTTCGACGGCTTGGCGTCGGTCGCCGCGGGAGCGGCAGCAGGCGCGGTCGTGGTCTGGGCTGAAGCAAGGTGAAAGCTGCCGGCAACAAGCAGCACTGTGGCGGCAAGACAAAGTCGAGTGCGAAGCATTTAGATCCCCCAGGATCGCGTTTTTGATTGTGCGGAAAGGCGGACGCCGCGGGACGCTTTTGCAAGCGTCCCGCGGCTAAGAGTCGCGATCAAAGAATCTTAACCGCGCTCAGCAGCGTCATGTAGACGCCCCAAGCCAGCGGAATAGCGACGAACAGCCAGAACAGCGCGGCCTTGCCGTCCAGTCCGCCCTTGCCGATCCCGAACGAACCGGACTGACCGCCATTGCCTCCCGCGCTTGCGGCCTGCAGCTTGGCGACTTCGGCTTCGCTCATATACCACTTCGGATTCACTGGCTTGATCAGGTAATTGCAGATCAAGCCAGCGACCAGCATGGCGCAGAGGATATACATGGTCGAGTTGTAGAGCTTGTCGCGCGGAACCCCGGCGGCAAGCTGGAATTCGCGCAGGTAGTTCACGACCACGGGCCCGATGATGCCGGCCGTCGACCACGCCGTCAGCAGACGGCCGTGGATGGCGCCGACGAACTGCGTGCCGAACATGTCGGCGAGATAGGCCGGCACCGTGGCGAAGCCGCCGCCATACATCGACAGGATGATGCCGAAGCCGAGCACGAACAGAAGCTTCGAGCCCATCGCCGCAAAGGTCGGCGCCAGCGCGTAGAGCGCGATGCCCAGGATGAAGAACGTGTAGTAGGTATTCTTGCGGCCGATATAGTCCGACAGAGACGCCCAGAAGAACCGGCCGCCGATATTGAACAGCGACAAGAGGCCGGCGAAGCCGGCGGCGATCGCAGCGATCTGCGACTTTTGCGCGGCGTTGAGCGCGTTGAAGCCGACATCCGGCAGGCCGATCAGCTTGCCTGCGAAGATTTCCTGCAGCATCGGCGAAGCCATACCGATCACGCCGATGCCCGCCGACACGTTCAAGCAGAGCACCCACCAGATCAGCCAGAACTGCGGAGTCTTGTGCGCGTTGTCGAGGTGCACGTGATGCTCGGAGATCATGGTCTTCTTTTCGCTCGGCGGCGTCCAGCCTTCAGGCCGCCAGCCGGCGGGCGGCAGTCGATAGCGGAACGCACCGATCATCATGAACACCAGATAGCCCGCGCCCATGGCGAGGAAGGTCTCCCAGACACCGACCGAGGTCGGCGTCTTGAATTGGTTCATCAGCCAGTCAGCGAGCGGGGCGCCGATCATCGCACCACCGCCAAAACCCATGATGGCCATGCCGGTCGCCATGCCGCGGCGGTCGGGGAACCATTTCACCAGCGTCGACACCGGCGAGATGTAACCGAGGCCAAGGCCCACGCCGCCGATTACGCCGGAGCCAAGCCACATGATCCAGAGCTGGTGGACATAGATGCCGATCGCGCCAAGCACGAGGCCGCCACACCAGCACAGCGCGGCAACAAAACCTGCCTTGCGTGGGCCGACGCGCTCAAGCCAGCCGCCCCACAGCGCGGCGGAGACACCAAGCACGACGAAGAACAGCGTATACATCCACCCGAGGCTTGCGACCTTCCAGTCGCAGGTGGTGGTGAACAGTTCCTGGAACAGCGAGATGTCGGGACACGCCTTCGGCGCCGTCAATCCGATCGCGCGCGACAGCGGCAGCCAGAACACGGAAAAGCCATAGGCCATGCCAATGCACAGATGGATGCACAGCGCGGCCGGCGGCACCAGCCAGCGATTGAAGCCGGCGGCCGCAATCGTCCGCTCCTTATCGAGAAGTCCCGCCCCGGCGCCAGCCATCGTGCCCGCGCTGCTGATTGTCGTCATCAAAACCTCCCCTCACAGCCACCCATGCCGGGCTGTTTGCCGTCAACGATCCCGTTCTGACAAGGTAAGGGGTAGGCAACCCCATTTGCTGCCCTGCACAATCCTCGACATGCGCCAGGATCGAAACGCGCACACGAGTTATCTAACCCCACCATCCGCACCTTTATGCCCGATTTGGCATATGTCTCGGGAATTGCCCCATCCCGGCATGCGGGAAAGCTAGCCACGACTCAACCTCCGCACCCCTGCGGAGAAATTGAATTGGGGCAGAAGCCGTCCGTCATGTCGATAGACAAATGGTAGCGATGCCGGAGAAAACACCTTCGCGGATGCGAAGGAGGCGCCTCGTACTCTGATGGGAGTACAGATTTAAGACTTTGTGGCGGCAAAAACTTGATCAAGTTTTTTGATTAGGAGCATGATTTTTTTCCTTGCGTGAGGGCCACTCGGACACCCCACAGGCGCGATCACTCCGCCGGATTGGAAACGAGCGTCGCCTGCTCCGCCCCCGCTTCGTCTTCGGACCGCGGCAGCAGATGCCGCGGAAGACAGAAAGCATTCGCAACCAGTGTCGGAATGACGGCGCTGCCGATGACGGCCGCGACGAGCGCCGAATACTGCGCTTGATTGATGATGCCATGCGACAATCCGAACAGCGACGAGATGGTCCCGAACGTAAGCCCGGTGGACATCAGCAGCGTCGTGTACATCGCCTCCCGGTCGGGCGCAGCGAAGAGCTTGGTAACGGGATAGACGCCGGAAACCTTTGTGGCGACCTTGACCAGATGGTTCCCGTTCAGCCTAAATCAACTTGCGGCTTTGGTCCCGTATTGAAGAACCTGCACTTTTTCCAGCGTGATCAGTCCGCTGGACATCATTTGATCCAGCGTCGGCAGGAAGCCGTTGATCTTTTCCTCGCTGTCGACGATCTCGATCACCAAAGGCAGGTCCTCGGAGAGACGCAGAATTTTCGTGGTGTGAAGCCGGCTCGACGCACCAAAACCCATCGGGCCACGCAGGACCGTTGCACCTGCCATGTGCATCTCGCGTGCCCTCAGCACGATCGCCTCATAGAGGGGCGAACCCTCAAGCGTGTCGTCTTCGCCGATGAATATCCGCAGCAATAGCGCTTGTTTCGGGATTTGCATCACGAGCTCCCTTTCAACCGGTTGAGACGCATCGCCAGCACATGTCCCAACCATACCGCCACAAGCCAGGTCACGAACGACACGACGATGTACACGAGTGCCGTCGGCGTCATTCCGCCATCCAACAGCCTGAATGTTTCCAGGCTGAAGCTCGAAAAGGTAGTGTAGCCCCCGCAAAATCCCGTCATCACGAATTGCCGCTGTTGCGTGCTCGCAAACAGTCTTCCGTCCGGACCGCTGAGCGTTCCGTAGAATCCGATGATGAACGAACCGGTCACGTTCACGAACAGAGTAGCCCACGGAAAACCGGAAACCGCGGGGATCAGCAGCGAAGCGGCGTAGCGCGCAACCCCGCCCAGTATGCTGCCCGCGGCGACCCAGGCGTACATGATCGCCGTGCTCCAGTTGGCTGACTTGACGCCGCCGCCCATCGCTACCCTCTCCTGCTCATCTGAACAGACCAATCACGGCAAACCCGGCGGTGACCGCGGCAAGGCACAGCCCCACTGAAAGCGCAACATAGCCAGCGGCGCGGTGGGTCTCGCCATTTCTCGCCAGCGAGAGCGTCTGCAAACTGAAGGAGGAGACGGTGGTATAGCAACCCAGGAATCCGGTTACCGCGAACAGCCACGGATTTGGCGAGGCCAGGAGCGAGGCGTCGTCTTTTGCCAGAGCACCAAACGTGCCGATCAGGAATGAGCCGCTGACGTTGATAAACAACGTCCCCCAGGGAAAGGTTTCACCGACTCGCCGGGCCACAAAACCGGAAACGAAATAGCGTGCGCAGCCTCCGAGCACACAGCCAGCGACAAGGCTGATCGTCGCGCCGATCACGTGCGAACCCGTCGATTCCGGTTGCCGTCGAGACGTTCCCTCATGATTGGCCCAGATCGATCCCTCTTGCGATCATGTGTCATCTTAGCAATTCCCAGGCCAGCCGCCTGCACATCCGTCTCGTCCAACATCACACACGTCTCCACTCCACGCGCTGACAAAGGGTCATGCGTGAGGGTTCAGAACTCACCCAAGCGTTCGCCCTTTGGGCGGCGCCAGCCGTTCAAACCAGTTGCCTAATGTGGAGGAGTTTTTCGGACAAGCTCCTACCGACGCAAAGCGCCTGGCAGGAGTCATCAGCCTTGCGGCGGTTATCGGGGGACCCCATCCCCATCTCCGCAAATGTTAGTGGATGCCGTCGGGTGGCGCAATAGCCTTGCAAAAGCCTTGGCGGCGCGAACCTGTTGGCATCACCCGCGATTGATGATGGACTTCGAAAAGAACGACGCAGCACACGAGTTGGACCGCGCCCACATGACCGAGCATGATGATCCCGCGTTGCGCTGCGTGGTCGTAAGGGTCGCGCTGCTCAATCTCGCCTATTTCGGCGTCGAGTTCGCCGTTGGTTTGGCAATCGGCTCGGTATCGCTGTTCGCCGACAGCATCGATTTCCTCGAAGACGCCTCGGTGAACCTGCTGATTGCCTTTGCGCTTGGCTGGGAGCCACGACAACGGGCCCGTCTCGGCATGCTGCTCGCCGTGATCCTGCTGGCGCCTGCCATCGCCGGGCTCTGGACCGCCTGGCAGAAGCTGATTTCGCCCTCGCCGCCCGCGCCCATAGCCCTGACATTGGCGGGGGCCGGCGCGCTCGCGGTCAATCTGTACTGCGCTTTCATGCTGGCGAGATTCCGTCATCACGCCGGTAGCCTGACCAAGGCTGCCTTTCTCTCTGCCCGCAACGACGCATTGGCCAACATTGCGATCATCGCGGCCGGTGCGGTGACGGCGCTGCTGTGGCGATCGGCCTGGCCGGATTTGTTGGTGGGCATCGGCATCGCGGCCATGAACGCAGATGCGGCGCGCGAGATCTATGAGGCGGCGCGCGCCGAGCACAAAGAAGCGTCGGCTTAGCCTGGCGCTGACGACGCCTTTTCGATCAGGAACACGATCCTCTTTTCATCGCGCGCGGTGATCTCGACCTTGTCGCCGGTCTCACGGATCAAATTAGGAATGTCGATCACCGACAGGGGATCGGTGCAGTGCACCTCGAGGAAATCGCCCGCGGAGACCGACTTCAACGCCTTGCGGGTCTTCAGCGCGGGCAGCGGGCATTTGAGGCCGGTGAGATCGAGCTTGGTCGTGGTCATGCGCGCGGAACTTTACAGGAGGTTGGCATAGGAGAGAAAGCCGACGGGATCGCCGGGCTTGACCCCCGTGATGCTCTCGCCGAGTTCGACGAGGCCATCGGTATCGACCAGCGACGACAACAGGCCGGCGCCCTCGCGCGGAAATTTTATCGCCTCCAACGCGCCGTCATCTGATCGCCGCAGGGTGACGCGGACATATTCTCGGCGGCCGCTCTTCTTCTTGTAGCTGAAGGCGGCGCGGACCGGCATTGGCACCAGCGGCGCCGGTGCGGCACCGGAAAGCGCCAGCACCGTCGGGCGCACCACGTGGACGAAGGTGACAAAGCTCGCGACCGGATTCCCCGGCAGCCCGATGAATGGCGTGCCGCCGATGATCCCCATCGCCACGGGACGCCCCGGCTTGATCGCCATCCGCCACAGCACGAGAGAACCGACGCTCTCAACACCGGCCTTGACGTGATCCTCCTCGCCGGTCGAGACGCCGCCGGTGGTGAGGATCAGATCGTGGCGGCCTGCGACCTGCTTCAGCGCCTTCGCCAGCGGCTCTCGCGCATCACGCAGGATGCCGAGATCACTGACCTCGCAGCCGAACCGCCGCAGCATCACCATCAGCATGAAGCGGTTGGAATCGTAGAGCTGCGCGGAAGCGCGCGGACTGCCGGGCGAGGCCAGTTCATCGCCGGTCGAAAACACGGCGACGCGCAGACGCCTCACCACATCGAGCTCTGTCAACCCAAACGCGGCGGCGAGCGCGATGTCCTGCGGCCGCAGCCGCTGGCCCGCCTTCAACGCGACATGTCCCTTCGGAATGTCCTCGCCGGCGGGACGCACATTGGCGCCAGGCTTCAGGCCGGCCGGCAGCACGACATGACCTTCATTGTCGAGCCGGACGTCTTCCTGCATGAACACGGTGTCGGCGCCCTCAGGCATCGGCGCACCGGTGAAGATACGCACGGCGTGGCCCGCCTGCGCAGCCTGCGCGGCAGCACCCGCCTGCACGCGGCCGCCCAACGGAAAGGCCCGCTCCTTCTCGCGCGGCAGCTCGCTGCCCGGCACGGCATAACCGTCGACGGCGGAATTGGTGAAGGGCGGCAGCGGCAGCGGCGCCGCAATGTCGTGCGCGAGAATGCGGCCATCGGCCTCGACCAGGGCAACGCTCTCGGTCTCACCGACCGCCGTCACCTTCGAGGTGATGATGCCGACGGCTTCATCGACCGACAGCATCGGTCCGCCAAAGGCAAAGCAATCGTCGGAAATTTGCGCCATCTCGTGGGTCAGCCTTCGGCCATCGCCAGCACGTCTTCGATTGGAATTGCGTATCGCCTCATCATGGCCGCAACGGCTGGGATATCGTCGAGATGGGCAACGGGCAGCCGGGTTTCAACCGCGACATCGGCGGCGATGCCGACTATGTCGCTGTCGGTCGGAAACAAAAACGGCTTGCCGTTTTCGGCGCGATGCACCTCGATCTTGCGGTGCGGCTCGGACTTGTAGCCTTCGATCACGACCAGATCGACCCGCGACAGCTTTTGCAGCAATTCCGGCAGCCGCGGCTCGCGTGCGCCGCGCAGCTCGTGCATCAGTGCCCAGCGATTGCCGGAGGAGACCAGCACCTCGTCGGCACCCGCCTCGCGATGACGCCAGGAGTCCTTGCCGGGCTTGTCGACGTCGAACTTGTGGTGGGCATGCTTGATCACGGAGACGCGAAGCCCCTGCTCGTTAAGAAGCGGGATCACCCGCGTCAGCAAGGTGGTCTTGCCGGCGCCGCTCCAACCCGCGAGCCCGATTACCTTCATTTAGTCTGGTCTCCGGAACCAGCCGCCCCCGTCATTGCGAGGAGCGTCAGCGACGGAGCAATCCAGACTGCCTCCGCTGAACCATTTCTGGATTGCTTCGCTTCGCTCGCAATGACGGTCGCGGCGGCATTTCGTTCAGTTCCCACCATGCTTATATCGGCTTGAACCGAATGTCATGCTAGCCTGCCCGTTATGTTGAAGATCGAGAAAGCCCCAGTCCCCCTGATCGTCCCCAATCCCGACGATCCGCGCCTGACCGAGCGCGTCACGGGCATCGACCAGACCGGGGCAAAGACCGAGATCAAGGTGCCGGTGGAGCGGCCGCTGACGCTGTATCTCAACGCGCAGGAGATCGTCACCATGATGACGATCGGCGACTATCCGGAATATCTCGCGCTCGGCTATCTGCTCAATCAGAACATGCTGAAATACGACGATGTCGTCACCGAGGTCGAATATGACGACGACCTCCAGGTGGTCGTGGTCCGCACCGAGCATCACACCAATTTCGAGGCGAAGCTGAAGAAGCGCACCCAGACCTCGGGCTGCGCGCAGGGCACAGCATTCGGCGATTTGCTGGAAGCGGTCGAGAGCGTGGCGCTGCCGAAAGCGGAGCTGCGCACTTCCTGGCTCTACCAGATGACGCATGCGATCAACACCATGCCCTCGCTTTATCTCGAGGCCGGCGCGATCCATGGCTGCGTGCTGTGCAAGGAAGGCACGCCGGTCTGCTACACCGAAGACGTCGGCCGCCATAACGCCGTCGACAAGATCGCGGGCTGGATCTACCGCCATGGCGTCGATCCCGCCGACAAGATCCTCTACACCACGGGACGGCTCACCTCCGAGATGGTGATCAAGACGGTGCGGATGGGGATTCCCATTCTCGTCTCCCGCTCGGGCTTCACCGCCTGGGGCGTCGATCTGGCGCGGCAGGTCGGACTGACGCTGGTCGGGCGCACGCGGGGAAAACGCTTCATCGCGCTGTCGGGCGAAGAGCGCATCGTCTACGACCAGAACCTCGATTACGTCGAGGAAGAAACCGCGAGGCACAAGCGCAAGGGCGAGAGTAGTGACGACTGACGCGACGCCAAAAGCCGCGCCGGCGACGCCGAGAGGCGCGCCGGCGACGCCAAGAGGCGCGCTGGAGATTCCCGGCGTCCTGCTCGCCGGCGGGCTGGCGCGCCGGATGGGTGGCGGCGACAAGCCGATGCGCAGCATCGCCGGCAAGACCATTCTGGCGCGCGTGATCGCGCGGCTGAAGCCGCAATGTGACGGGCTGATCCTCAATGCCAACGGCGATCCCGCGCGCTTTGCCGCCTTCGGGCTGCCCGTCATCGCCGACACGGTGGCGGATTTTCCCGGGCCGCTGGCCGGGATTCTCGCAGCGCTTGACTGGATGGCCGCGAACCGGCCGGAAGTGAAGCGGGTGCTGAGCGCCGCCGCCGATTGCCCGTTCCTGCCGCGCGATCTGGTCAAGCGGCTCGACGAAGCGCGCGCCGCAGAAAACGCCGAGCTCGCGGTCGCAGCTTCCGATGGACAGACGCATCCGGTGATCGGCCTGTGGAACGTGCGCCTGCGCGACGAGCTCCGCCATGCGCTGGTCAAGGAAGACATCCGCAAGATCGACCGCTGGACCGCGCGCTATCCGCTTGCCACCGTGACCTGGCCGACGACACCGGTCGATCCCTTCTTCAATGCCAACACCGTCGAAGACATCGCGGAAGCCGACCGGCTCGCCGCGCTCGATGGCGGCTAAGTAAAGGAACATTCAATGATCATCAGCCCGAATCTCAAAGGCAAGGTCGCGCTGGTCACCGGCGCCTCGCGCGGCATCGGTGCGGCGATTGCGGTCGCACTCAGCGAGGCCGGCGCGGCGGTCGCGGTGAACTATCGCGAACGCGCGGACGCCGCCGACGCGCTGGTCGCCGATCTCAACAAGGCGGGTGGCCGGGCGGTTGCTGTCGCCGCAGATGTGTCGCAGGCCGCTTCCGTCACAAAGATGATCGATCGCGTGAGCTCGGCGCTCGGCGCCGTAGACATCCTCGTCAACAATGCGGGGCTTGCGATCGTGCGCGGCGTCGACGATCTCACCGAAGAGGATTTCGACAAGACCATCACGGTGAATCTGAAGTCGGCGTTTCTCTGCACCCAGGCCGTGCTGCCTTCGATGCGCGCCAGGAAATGGGGCCGCATCGTCAACATCACCTCGGGCGCGGCACGCGGCGCCGGTGCAATCGGGCCGCACTACAATGCCTCGAAGGCCGGCATGGAAGGTCTGACGCGAGGCTATGCCGCGCGGCTGGTGAAGGAAGGCATCACCGTCAATTCGGTGGCGCCATCGCTGATCGACACCGACATGATGCGCGGGCGCTCCGATCTTGCCGCGCGCATCCCGCTCGGCCGCCTCGGCCATTCCGAGGAGGTGGCGCAGGCGGTGCTGATGGTACTGGGCAACGACTACATGACCGGCCAGACCATCGCCCTCAACGGTGGCATGGCCTTCAATTAGCGGTAGCTGCCGACCGCCACTTCCTCTGCGATAGCGGCAAATATTCCGTATGCCTTCAATTAGTTGAACAGGTACAGGAATATGCATATAAGTACAGGATGGAATTTCTGACTACCAGCGAGGCCGCCGATTACCTTCGGCTGGGCGAGCGCAAGCTTTACGAGCTGGTCACCGAGGGGGCGATCCCCTGCAGCAAGGTGACCGGCAAGTGGCTGTTTCCCCGTCATGAACTGGATCTCTGGGTGCTGTCCGGTCTGGCGCGCCCGCCCGGCATGATCGCACCTGAGCCGCCGCCGATCGTCGGCGGCAGCCAGGACGATCTGCTGGAATGGGGCCTGCGCGAATCCGGCTCCGGCCTCGCCTCACTTGGCGAAGGCACGACGCGCGGCGTCGAACGACTGCAGCGCGGCGAGGTGATCGCGACCGCGATCCACTTTCACGGGGCCGATGTGTCGGCCGGCGCCGCCGAGGACGCCAATGTCGCGGCGCTGCGCGCGATCCCCAGCCTTCATGATGCCGTCCTCGTCGGCGTGGCGCGGCGCGAACAGGGACTGCTGCTCGCGCCAGGCAATCCGAAAAACCTGAAGGGCCTGTCCGATGCACTGGCTTCCGGCGCGCTGATGGCGATGCGGCAGCCCGGTGCTGGCGCGCAATTGCTGCTCGAAGCGCTGCTGGCGCGGCTCGGCGCCGGCATCAAGAATCTGCGGCGGCGCGAGCCGCCCTGCCTCACCGGCCCCGACCTGGCTGCGATCATCCGCGCCGGGCACGCCGATTGCGGGATTGCGACCCGGGCCGCAGCAAAATCGGCCGGGCTCGATTTCGTGCCGCTGCTCTGGGAGAATTTTGATCTCCTGATGCGCCAACGCAGCTATTTCCGCCCCAACATGCAGGCGCTGATCGGCTTCCTGCGCGAGGACCGCCTGAGGCGGCGCGCGCTCGACCTCGCCGGCTACGATACCGCAAACGCCGGCGAGGTCCGCTTCGCGGCCTGATACTACTGCGTCACAGGCGGCTCTCTCCCCTCATGCTGAGGAGCCGCGTAAGCGGCGTCTCGAAGGATGAGGCCACTGGCCGGGCCTCATGGTTCGAGACGGCGCATTCGCGCCTCCTCACCATGAGGGTCTGACGCGCACGAAATAACGCATCAAGCCGCGAGTGGGACGTTCCAGGCGTCATAGCCATAGACCCAATCGCCGTCGGTCTTCTGCTTGAGCCAGATGTTCTTGCGCGAGGTGTCCTGCACGCAGCTGGTGCGTTCCTTTCGCGTCGCCTCGAAGCGGCGAAACGCGTCGGCCGCGCCCTCGCGCCCGACGCCGTCGAGGCAACGCGACAGCACCGCGGCATCCTCGATCGCCATCGCCGCGCCCTGCGCCATGTAAGGCGTCATCGGATGGCAGGCGTCGCCGAGCAGCGTGACGTTGCCTTCCGCCCAGCGCGGCAACGAGTCGCGATCCATGATCGCCCATTTGTGCACGTCAGGGCAGGCCGCGAGCACGTGCTCGACCTGGCGATCGAAGCCTTCGAAGCAAGCACGCAATTCCTTCACATCACCCTTGGCCGACCAGGATTCGATCCGAAACTCGGGATCGGGCTGGCTGGTGACGAGATAGATTTCGCTCCGGTCCGGCTTCACATAATAGATGACGATATGCCGGTCCTCGCCCCACCATTTGGTGCAGTCGTCGATCTTCTCGCCGTTGAGAAGCGCGGCCGGATAGGTCGTGCGGTAGGCGATGCGCCCCGTGAAATAAACCGGCGATTCTCCGAACAGGATATCCCGCACGATCGAATGCACGCCGTCGGCGCCGATTACGGCATCGGCCACCGCGGTGGCACCATTGGCAAAGCTCAGGCGCATGCCGTCGCCGGTCTCATCCAGCCCGACCAGCTTGTGGCTGAGCCGGAGACATTCGTCGGGCACGGTGCTCGCGAGCGCCGCATGCAGATCGCCGCGATGGGCGAGCAGATAGGGCGCGCCGAACTTCTCCTCCGCGCTCTCGCCGAAGATCATGTCGAACTTGACCTCGCCGGTGCGCCAGTCGCGGTTGTTCCAGGAGCGCGGATAGAAGGACTGGCTGCGCATCTTT
The DNA here is from genome assembly GCA_035568535.1 of Bradyrhizobium sp. Taxonomy (GTDB): domain Bacteria; phylum Pseudomonadota; class Alphaproteobacteria; order Rhizobiales; family Xanthobacteraceae; genus Bradyrhizobium. Next base: position 3,866 of record DATMNV010000077.1, on the reverse strand, counting down.
TGCTCCAGCCCGAGCCCGCGTAGCACCTTCATGGCGTTGCAGCCGACCTGGATGCCGGCCCCTAGCCGCACGAACTGGCTCGCCTGCTCGTAAACCGTGACATTGATGCCGACCCGCCGCAGCGCCGCCGCGGTCGCTAACCCGCCCATGCCGGCACCGATGATCGCGACCTTGAGAGGCTTTGCCATTGCTTCCCCACCCCAACTTTGGCGCGGCCGGTTATGCCGGCCTGAATCCAGCCTTTGTCAGCGCGTTGCGTGCCTCTTCCGACGCCAGCGCATCGAGAAAGGCCTGCACCGCGCTTCGTTGCTTGCGCGCCTTGACCAGCGCGAAATCATAATGCTCCTCGGCGAGCGGAATGAAACCGAGGCCGGACGCATGGGCGACCGGCGCGATGGTCATGCCCCAGTCGGCGCGATGCTGCGCCACGGCGGCGGCGACCGCGTTGTGCGAGCGCGGCTGATTCCAGTAGCCGTCAGGCCGCGCCTCGCCGAGCAGCCGGTCGATCAGGATGCGCGTGCCGGCGCCCTGGTTGCGGTTGACCATGATGCAGGCGGGATCGGCGAGCGCTGATCGTACGGCCTCCTGCGCGCTGCGGCCTTCGAAGCGTGCGTCGCCGTTACGAAACACGATGCCCTGCATGCGCCGCCAGCCCGGCACCAATTCGAGACCGTCGGCGAGGAACGGCGTGTTGTAGGTTTCGGTCTTGTCATCGAACAGATGGATCGGGGCGAGATCGCATTCGCCGCGCTTGGCCGCCGCCAGGCCGCCGAGGCTGCCGACCGCAATCGAGCGCACGGTGAGCCCGGCGCGCGCTAGCGGCGAGGTGACGAGATCGAGCCCGGTGCAATGGCTGCCGACGATGACGAGATCGGGCACTCGCACATGCGGTGTGAACAGCGTGATCTCGGATTCCGCACCCGCCGGCATCTGCTCGGCAAGCGCGTCGATCTTGAGAAAGCCGTCGGCCTGCGCGAACGACGTGATCGCGCCCGAGCCCTTGCCGGTGGGATAGGCGATCAGGCCATCGGCGCCTTCGACCAGCGATACCATCACGAATTCGGTGCGGCCGAGCTCGGAGGCGATGCGCACCGGCACTTTCGCCAAAACCTTCGCATCGGAACGCGGCGGAAGCCCTGCCATCCGCCGCAGCACCGGCACGATCATGTCATGGAAGGTGAACATCGCCGAGGTCGGAAAGCCCGGCAGGATGATGACGGGCTTGCCGTCGCAGACCGTAAGGCACAGCGGCTTGCCCGGCTTCAGCGCCACACCATGCGCAACGATGCCGGGTTTGCCGAGCCGGGCGATGATGCGGTGAGAGACGTCACCGGCGCCTTTCGAGGTACCGCCGGACAGCACCAGCATGTCACTTTCCGCGAGCGCCTGACGCATGGCGGCCTCGAGCGCGGCTTCGTCGTCGGGGATGGCGCCAACGAAACGCGCCTCGCCGCCATTCTCGTTGATCGCGGCCGTGACGATCGCGCCATTGGTGTCGTAGATCGCGGCCGATCGCAGCGCTTCGCCTGGCTGCACCAGCTCATCGCCGGTCGAGATCACGGCGACGCGCGGCTTACGCGCCACCCGCACTTCGGCGATACCGCAGGCGGCCAGCATGCCGATCTCGCGCGAGCCGATGATCGTGCCGGTGCGCAGCAGCGCCTCGCCGCGCGCGATGTCGGAGCCGGCGTAGGCGACGAATTGTCCGGGCGAGGCGGCGCGGCGGATCTCGACGGCGCGCAAGCCTGCGGGCTGGCTGTACTCGACCATGACGATGGCGTCGGCGCCGCGCGGCAGCGGCCCACCGGTCGCAATCGAAGTCGCCGTGCCCGACAGCACCGGCCGTGCCGGCGCCACGCCACAGGCGATCACCTCGTCGTTCAGCATCAGGCGCACCGGCGCTGCTTCGCTCGCCGAAGCCAGATCGGACGAGCGCACCGCAAAACCATCGACATTGGAACGGTCGAATGGCGGCACGTCGATCGGCGCCACCACGTCTTCGCCGAGTGCGCAGCCGAGCGCATCGGCGAGCTTGCGTTGCTCACTTGGCACGTCGCGCGGAAACAATGCGGCCTCGAAGCGCGCCAGCGCCTCCTCGCGCGACAGGATGGTCAGGAACTGGTCCTGATCGATGCTGTCGGGCTTTTGGGCGGGGTTTTGCGTCATCTTGGTACTCATTCCCGCAGCATATAGGCATTGACGGGTGTTCCCGCAGCATGTCCTTCGCTGCCGCCAGGAACCAGCAGCCAGGCGTCCGCACGCGCAATCATGGCAAACGGAAGATCGCCGACTGAAAGCGGCATCCAGCCATCACCTTGTCGTTCGAGCAGGACGACCTCCGCTATGCCGACGCTGGAAGCGATCTTGCGCGCCAGCGGCCGCGTGACGGCTGGCCGCGTTTGCCGCCCACTCAACCGGTCGAGTACCGGAAGGACGAGCGCCCACCACACCGCGAGCGCCTGATCGGGCGCACCGGGCAGCGCGATGACCGGTGTGCGGCCGATCCGTCCAACCGCGGCCGTGCGTCCCGGCTGCAAGGCAAGCCCATGCGCGATGACTTCGCCGCGCTCAGCCAACGCGATCACCGTCGCATCCGTTCGGCCGACGCCACTGCCGCCAATGGTGATGAGCAGATCGCAATCGCCGCCATCGAGCGGTCCGGCGACGGAGGCCGTGTCCCGTGTCGCGGCCTCTGCGAGCATGATCTCGATGCCGGCCTCTCGCAAACCGCTCGCGATCAGCTTCGCCGTGACGGTGCCGCCGGGAACATTCACGACGCGCAGCCGCAACCCGGCATGGCGGAGATCGCCCGGCCGCCACGCGCCGGCGATCCGGCTTGCGTCAGCGATCGCGCCACTCTTTCGACGCACGCCCTGCCCCGGGATCGCCTCTGACAGCGCTTGTGCGATCGGTCCCATCAGATCGATCGAATCCTCGTCAAGCACGCAGTCGCAGCCATCGGGAATCCCATCACCCGCCTCCACCCAAACAGGCGATCGACTTAACGGCAGCGGCGTGAAGCTGGAGGCGCCGACCAGATCCGATGCACGCGACGCCCACCCGTCCACAGCGGCGACATCATGCGACGGCCAGGCTTTGAGCTCGGGCACCTCGGCCAAGGCAGATGGTGGCGCATCCGGTCGGGCATCCCAGCGCGGCGCAAGCGTCCCGATATCGCGCAGCAACGCGGCCAGCGCCACGTCAAGTGGCGTCAACGAAGCCGGCAGGCGCTGGGTGGTACTCATGACGGGCGTATGTCCGAAATCGCGTCCGAAATCCATAGTCGGACGCGCCGATAATAGCCTTTTGGCCGCGTTGACGCGGCCTGCCGAATGCTTGACACTTAAAGCAACCACGGCGGAAGCGCCGGAGCCAAGGGGAGGGAATCGAATGTACGCCAGAAAACTATCCGTGCTTGCAGCGTTCGCCGCGATGGCGCTGTCGCAGCCCTCGCTCGCACAGGTCTCGGACGACGTGGTCAAGATCGGCGTGCTCACCGACATGAACGGCCCGGCCTCGACGCCGACCGGCCAGGGCTCGGTGACGGCGGCGCAGATGGCGGTTGAGGATTTCGGCGGCAAGGTGCTGGGCAAGCCGATCAGCGTGATCGTCGGCGACCATCAGTTGAAGGCCGACATCGGCGCTGGCCTGGCGCGGCGCTGGTATGACACCGAGCAGGTCGATCTGATCGTCGACGTGCCGGTCTCGGCGGTCGGCCTTGCCGTGCAGAACGTCGCCAACGATAAAAAGAAGCTGTTCATCACGCATTCGACCGGTTCGGCCGACTGCCATGGCAAATTCTGCTCGCCGTATGCGATCCAGTGGGTGTTGGACACCCATGCTCTCGCGGTCGGCACCGCGAAGGA